>NZ_JBHIPR010000067.1:0-14995 GCF_042196145.1 Bartonella sp. AP258QHHD | reverse complement strand
TCAGAAACCAGCAAAAGCCATGTTGGGATCTGTAACGGGTGGTGGGGTGCATTTAAGCCAAGCCAATCCAAAACATCTGGTTATTTGTGAAGGCATTGAAACGGGGCTGTCTCTGCTGTCTGGGTTGTTATCAGAGCCCGTTAATTTATGGGCTTCTCTTTCAACCCTATGAAAATGCAAAATAGATATAAAATATCTATTCTAATAGTACCTATTGAAGAAACAGTAAAAATACATTACATTAGAACTACTTTGTAACACATTAAGTGGTCGTAAAATGGCTGAGACAACATTTACCTTTCGCGTCGATGATGTATTAAAAAATGAATTTTCCAAAGCAGCAAAGGCGTGTGATAGATCTGGTGCACAATTATTGCGCGATTATATGCGCGATATCGTAAAAGAACAAAAAGAAAAAAGTGCATACGATTTATGGTTTCGGGAACAAGTTCAATTAGGGATAAATTCTGCTAATGCAAGTGATATAATGTCTTCTGAAGAAATCGAAGCAGAAGCAAAAGAATGGCGCTTAAAGACACAAAGTAAACTAGATAGATCAACTTTATGAAGCTAATTTGGACACAAGTAGCACACGTTGACCGCAAAAAGATACGTGAATACATATCACAAGATAATCCTTCCGCTGCCTTAAAGTTTGATCAACTTTTATCTGAAAAAGTAGAAAAACTTGTTAAATTTCCTACCCTTGGTCGTTTAGGACGAATTGTAAATACACGTGAACTTATTGTACATCCAAATTATATCATGATTTATGATATTTCAAATGGCGTTGTGCGTATTTTACGTGTGCTCCATACAAAGAAAAAATTTCCTTAATCAACTGTATTTTTATTTATTTTGTAATTGAAGAAAATTATTTTCTACAATACTGCGCTCCGTATCAGTAAATAATGATAAATTATTATTTTTCTAATATTGCGAATATGATTGCATAATGCACTTTGCACACCGCTTAGTTTCTACTCGTAAAAATGAAGATGACACTATTGTCAATGATGTGTCTGTTGAAAAGCTTGGGGAACTCTTAAAAGAAAACCCCCGTGGTCTCTTAATGGTGCGTGATGAATTGGCTGGCTTTTTAGCCAATCTAGAAAGAAAGGAATGTCAATCAGACCGCGCCTTTTATTTAACAGCTTTTAATGGCGATGATCAATTTACTTATGACCGTATAGAGCGTGGAACCATTTTTATCCCTTATGTCACTTTATCCATGATTGGAGGCATTCAACCTTCACGCATTATTCCGCTCATTCAAGCCATACACCGTGGAATAAACGATGACGGTTTATTGCAACGCTTTCAAATGATTGTCTGGCCCGATGACAATAAAGAGTGGCAATTGGTTGATAAACCGCCCAATCAAGAGGTCTGGCAAAAGTATGAAGGGGTATTTCGCTCTTTTCGTGATAAACGCTTAGGTTCTCCAGAACAACCACTGATCATGCGTTTTTCTCCTAAAGCACAAGTGAAGTTTTATGAATGGTTCGAGCATCTTCATAAAGAGGCAAAAGGAGGTACTCACTCAGAAAGCTTACAATCGCATCTTTTAAAAATGCCAAAGACCATAGCAAGCCTTGCGTTAATTTTTGAACTTCTTGATAGTGGTGGTTTAGAAATTGGTCTCTATGCCATTACAACAGCCTTGCGTTGGGAAAAATATCTGTTAAGTCATGTCAAAAGACTTTATGCGGCGGGGGATACATTAACAGCAGAGCGTGCAAAATTAATTGTTGAACGCTGTGATTGTTTACCCGATGTTTTTATAGCAAGGGATGTTTATAAACGTGATTGGAAATATTTAACAGACAATCAAACCGTTAAGCAAGCTTTAGAGCTTTTATGTCGTTGTAACTATATTCGTGAAATCTCTGGAGAGAATAACTCCCAAGGCGGTCGACCTACCATACGTTATGAATGGCACCCTTTAGTGAAAAGTCATAAGACATCACACTGAGGCAATTTGGAAATCTTATAAAACATTAAACAATATAACAGTGAACCTTTAAAGCACTTCCCATCATTAGTTTTTGGGGGGGTATGGGGGTTTTGGGGGGTCTTTTTACCCCCCCTTATATATATTTTTTAGTCAAAAATAAAAGTTATTATATTTCAATAAGTTAATCTTTCAAATAAACAACCTATATTAAACATAACACATAAATACAATTTTTAATATATATCTAAGAGGGTTTTGTAGGTGTTTTGGGGGTTTTAAAAACAGACAAAACCTATCAAAATACTCATTCTGATATTTTAAAGAACGTAGTACATTTATCTTGATGAATACGTGAAATGAATAGCAAATTTCACTACTTTGCTGATCTTATTCCATGTCATGGGCTGTTGATAAGCAGCCTTAAAGACCCCTTTTGAAAAAAATTTATCCGCTTTTTTAGCAGTTTTTTCCCATTTTTATCGTTATTTGCTTTAAGTGCATTTAATTGAATTCGTTTTGATTCTTTTAATGAATATTAATCATCTCATAAGGCAAGGGATTTTTATTACAATATGCTTCAATCTATTAAGTCTGATAATGAACAATTCACTTTACGCTCCCTTTTACAATCCTATCGTGAACAGGCAACATCAAATGCTCTACGGGGGAAAGTGTTTGAAGATTTTGTGACAAAATATCTTATGCATGACCCTCTCCATTATGGACGATATGAAAAGGTAGAAACCTATTATGAATGGGCTGAAGAGCGTGAAGGTTGGAATAAAAATGATATCGGCATTGATCTGGTGGGAAAGCTTCGTCATCAAGAGGGATATGTGGCTATTCAATGTAAGTTTTATAAAGCTGACCATCAGATCAGTAAAAAAGATATTGATAGCTTTATCGCTGCCTCTGGAAAAGACATCTTTAAATATCGTCTTCTCGTCGATACCACGGAAGTGGAATTAAGTGACAATGTCAATGCCATGATCAAAGGACAAGCGATACCCGTTTATCGCATTGACCTTCGTCATATGGAAAACAGTCGGATAGATTGGCAAATATTTGCAACAAAACAAGAAGTTGTTCTGAAATCAACAAAAGAGCCTCGTCCCCATCAAGAAGAAGCCATCAAGAAAGTCTGTGAAGGTTTAAAAGAAGCAGACCGTGGCAAGCTGATTATGGCATGTGGAACGGGCAAGACTTTCACCAGTTTGAAGATAGCAGAACAAATAGCAGGTCAAGGCAAGCGTGTGTTGTTTCTGGTTCCTTCTCTGGCTTTAGTTTCGCAAACAATCCGTGAATGGACAGCCGATGCACAAGTCCCGTTGCGTTCCTTTGCGGTTTGTTCTGATACGAAAGTAGGCAAGCGTCGTAAAAACCAAGATGATATTGTTGGCATGGAAACATCAGATCTTGTTCTCCCTGCTACAACAGATGCGAAAGCCCTTGCCAAAGAAGCTTGTGAAAACCTAGCAGATGCAATGACGGTCATCTTTTCAACCTATCATTCTATCCAAGTGATTTCGGATGCACAAAATACCCATGGGTTACCTGAATTTGATCTGATCATTTGTGATGAAGCCCATAGAACAACTGGTGTTGTGTTGGGAACAGAAAAGCATGAATCTGAATTTATCAAGGTTCATGACAATAGCATTATTCGAGGCAAAAAACGCCTCTACATGACAGCAACCCCAAAGATCTTTAGTGACAAGCTGAAAAGGAATGCTTTCTTATCCAATAACGTTTTGGTGTCCATGGATAATGAAAAACTCTATGGCAAACAACTTTACACTTACAACTTTTCACGTGCTTTAGAGGATAAGCTGTTAGCACCTTGTAAAGTTATCATATTAGTTGTTAACGAAGAAGAAGTAAGTCAATCCATTCAACATCTGATTACCGATAAGAATTATGAACTTATTCTCGATGATAGGACCAAGATTAATGGCTGTTATAGAGCCCTTACCAAAATGGATCTGAAACTTGATCTTGAAGATGACCCCAAGCCCATGCGTAGAGCTTTAGCTTTTTGCAAAGATATTGATACTTCTAAACGCATATGCAAAAGATTCAAAAAAGAAAAAGTGCAAGAATCTTTACGCGCTCTTCATAAAAACTATAAAGATACTCCTCCTCTTAACTGTACCCTTGCCCATATTGATGGAACCTTTAGTGCTAAAGAGCGTACAAAACAACTTGACTGGTTAAAGGAAGATGCGGGGGAAAATACTTGTCGTGTACTTACCAATGTACGCTGTCTTTCTGAAGGTGTTGATGTACCCGCTCTTGATGCTGTTCTATTTTTACACCCGCGCAAAAGTCAAATTGAGATTATTCAAGCGATCGGACGTGTAATGCGTCGAGCAGAGGGTAAAAAAAGAGGCTATATCATTCTACCCGTTGGGATACCCGCTGATATTCCGCCGGAAATAGCCTTAGAAAACAACCAAAAGTATAATGTCATCTGGCAAGTTCTCAATGCTTTACGTGCTCATGATGATAACTTTAATAAAATAATTCACCATATGCACAAAAAACAAGACGTAAGCGATGCTCTTGAAATTGTTGCTGCTTCTCAAGAACTTGCGTTAGAAGATACGACCACGGTTATTGATGATTTACCTATACGCTCAAAATTAGAGTATTCAGGACTTAATATTGGGTTAGCAACTTATGAATCCTCTCACACATGTGAAGAACAAGGAGAACTCCCCCTTTTTTCTAAATGTAAAGATGTCATTAAAGCTGCTATTGTTAATAGATTTTACGACCCTAGCTATTGGAAAAAATGGGCAATAAATGTTGGTGATCTTGCTCAAACTCATATCACACGCTTAACTAAGGTTTTGACGAAATCAGAAACTGAAACACGGCGTGTGTTTAATGATTTTATGACCGAATTACGTAGTAATTTAAATACAACTATCTCCGAACAAAATGCGATTGAAATGCTTGCGCAACATCTTGTGACGCGTCCAGTCTTTAATGCTTTATTTGAGGGGCATCAGTTTGTTCAAGAGAATCCCGTATCTTGTGCTTTACAACGTGTACTCAATGTCCTTGATAAAGTTACCCCTAAAGAAGAATCTCAAGATCTCAAAAATATTTCTAAGAGTGTACAATTTTACACGCGTGGAATTACCACTCTTGAAGCACAACAAAGTTTAATTGTAGAGCTTTATAATGAATTTTTCCGTTATGCTTTTCCGCGTACAGTAGAAAAATTAGGCATTGTTTATACTCCCATTGAGGTTGTTGATTTTATCATTCATTCTGTTGATGATGTGTTGCGTCATGAATTTGGAAAAAGTCTAGGATCACGTGGTGTTTCTATTCTTGACCCTTTTACGGGTACTGGGACCTTTATCACACGGCTATTACAATCCAATCTCATCAAACCAGAGGATATGGAATATAAATACCGTTATGATATCCACGCAAATGAGATTGTCTTGCTAGCCTATTACATAGCAGCCATTAATATCGAAGCAACCTATCATGGTCTTATGAAAGGAAATTATATCCCTTTCAAGCATATTGGTTTGACTGATACGTTTCGAATGATTGAAAAACAAGATCTTATGGAAGGTATACTCAAAGAAAACAGTGAATATTTGGAACATCAGAAAAATTTGACTATCGAAGTTATCTTCGGCAACCCGCCTTATTCAACTGGTCAAAAAAGTGCTAATGATAATGCGAAGAATACCCCTTATCCCATATTAGATAATCGTATCAGTGAAACTTATGCTGCTCAATCTGAATCAATCAATATGCAAGCACTTTATGATAGCTATATACGAGCAATTCGATGGGCTAGTGACCGTATTGGTAATGCTGGGGTAATCGGCTTTGTTTCTGGCTCTGGTTACATAGAAAAATCGACAATGAATAGTTTACGAAAATCTTTAGCCAAAGAATTTACGAGTATTTATGTACTTAATTTACGAGGGGATCTTCGTAAAAATATGTTAAGCAATGGAGCTGCTCAAGAAGGTGAAAATGTTTTTGGTAGTGGTAGTATGACGGGCATTGCCGTGACGCTGTTTATAAAAAATCCCAATACTATTGGACCTTGTAAAATTTACTATCATGATATTGGTGATAATCAAACAAGAGAAAAAAAACTTAAAACAATTAAGGACTTTGGTAGTATTGATGGCATTACACGAAGTAAAAAAGATTGGCAAATAATCACACCAGATAAGCATGGTGATTGGATACGTCAACGTGATGACAGTTTTGAAACATTCTTAGCTTTAGGCGATAAGAGACCTCATGAGAAAAAACTCTTTGAGATTTATTCTTGTGGCATTACGACTAGTCGTGATGCTTGGGCATACAATTCAAGTCGTGCAATTTTAGCGAAAAATATGGGTAACATGATTGCCTTCTATAACAGTGAAGCAGAACGTTTTAATAATGCTTATGCGCACACTGACAGTAAATCACGTACAAAGGCTGTAGATAATTTTGTTAATTCAGATACAAGCAAGATAAGTTGGAGTTTGAATATAAAAAAACAATTAGCAAGAGGTCATATTTTAAAATTTGAAGAAGTCGGTTTTGTTCAAAGTTTATATCGTCCTTTTACACGACAGTGGCTTTATTATAATCGCATTTTTAATGAAGCAATTTATCAAATGCCTCGTATCTTTCCTGTAGAAAAAATGATCAAAAATACAGTGATACAAGTTTCTGCTATAGGGGCAAGAAGTGGATTTTCTGTTATTATGACTAAAGATCTACCTGATTTTCATGCAATAGATACAGGTCAATGCTTTCCAAAATATATTTATGAAGATGCTACGGTTTCAAAAAGTGAGAAACAATCCCATTTATTTGCAAATTCTACAGAGAAAAACACAACAGCTGGTTTACAGAAGCGTGATGCCATTACTGATGAAGGTCTAGACCATTTTAAAGCGGCTTATCCGAATGAAAAAATCACTAAAGATAATTTGTTCTATTACGTCTACGGATTGTTACATTCGGAAGATTATCGTGCTCGTTATGCTGATAACCTCTCTAAAGAATTGCCTCGCATCCCTTGTGTAAAAAGCGCTGAAGATTTTTGGAAGTTTGTTAATGCTGGACATGAACTAGGGCATTTGCACGTGAATTATGAAACTGTAGAGCCTTATCCAGTGACCTTTAAAAAGGGTAATCCAAAACAAACAGAGATCTCTAATCCAGAAAAGTTTTATTACGTTACAGAAATGAAATTCGCAAAAATTAAGAATAGTAAGGAAAAGGATAAATCGACTGTTATTTACAATAGCAATATTACCATAACAGATATCCCTCTTAAAGCTTATGAGTATATCGTCAATGGCAAGCCTGCTCTTGAATGGGTTATGGGGCGTCAATGTGTTAAGACTGATAAAAAGAGTGGCATTGTTAATGATGCCAATCGCTATGCTGTTGAAACCGTTGGCAACCCTGCCTACCCTCTAGAGTTATTTCAAAGGGTTATTACTGTAAGTTTAGAAACAATGAAAATCGTAAAAAACTTACCAAAATTGGAAATAAGAGAAACTGAATAACTTATAAAGCATGCTCACATAATGGGTATGATAACTCATAAGGGGTATAAGGTCTTATACCTATAGGTTCTATACCCCTTTATACTCTATACCCTCTTTATACATTGCTTACATACAATCTTTAAAAGGAGTGTTTATATGCGTTATTCTAAAAAGAAGAAACTTGTACTTTTAGATACTCTACTTTGGATTGCTTTAAGACTTTTAAGAAACCCACTCTTAAAGTGAATACACTTCTTTTGAATTGCCTTTAAGAGGTTATACCGTAATCTAAAATGATAGCTTTATTGTTTTCAAAAGCTTTGTTTAAAGAGAGTTATATATATATTCATTTTCTTATATTGCTTATAGGTTTTGAAGGTTTCTCAAACTCTCAAAATATATCTTAGGTTGTATTTATAGGTTGTTTCTTAATATAGATTGCATCTATAAAATGCTAATATATTGAAGTATAATGACTTTTATTTTTCGATTGAAAAAAAATATATAAAGGGGGGCAAAAGGAATATTCAAAATCTTCAAAACTCATAACCATACTGGTCTTGATAGCATTTCTATAAGTTACAAGCTATCTTTTGAAAGGCTTTAAAGGATCACATGATTTTCATAAGATACGTTTTAATGACTCACTAAAATAATCACTTTTGTCAGTTCAATTTACTGACACATAACTGACAAGTTTTAATCAATTCACATCATTGGTTATCTTTAAAGACTGTACTCTTGATATGAGTTATGTTTTAAAGATATTAACCTATTGAAATATAATGTTTTTAATTTTTCTCATTTTAAAAAAAAATAATAGAGAGTCTAAAAGGAACTGACAAAACTGACACGGTCTATTAAAAGGGATTTTGCTAATCCTTATAATGATCAATCTCTCTTTAGATATTTTCATAACAATCTATAAATCGCAATTATCCTATTTATCGTTTCTCTTATGAAAATGAAAAATGATGCCATGGCTATAAAGAAGATAACAGCTATAGAGAATGCGTAAAAACAGCAAGGCTTTATAATCATAATGGAAATGAATGCATTGCTTATAAGAGCGCGTTGCCTATTAAGAAAGTTCAAATGATAAATGCGTTATAAACAAATTCACAAAAAATTTTAAATTCATTTAGTGAAAAAATTGATGGGTTATAAAGATAAAAATACGCATTATAAGAGCGTTTTTAAATATTATAAATGTATAGATTCAAAAAACAACGCAATCGTTTTATAAAGACTATAATATAGATTTGAAATCGTATAAATATAAAAGTAGCAATTAATAAGCATAAGATATTTATCAATACACAACGTATTTAAAAAATACAAAAAATATCAAAAAAGATAAAATATTATTTGACAATAAATACGTATTTTGTTATATAAATACTCAAGTGATCAAAACACTAAACTACAAGCGAATAGGTTACGATAAATCTAATCCTGTTATAAAAACTGACTATCTTTTATGCTTTTGTTAGCATATATGATAATTTTGTCGGGTGTAGCTATGCCATACAATACCCTTCGCGAGGGAAAAGCATAGCAACGGACTTGTAGCCGTGTTTTGAGCGCCCGATGCTCTTATAAGGGTGTCAATTTCAAAACGAGTATTTCTACAAGGTTTTAATTATGACAAATATATCAAAAAACACCCCCCTTCTCTCTAACATTTCAAATGAAACTGCATCTGTTAATAAACAAGAGCCTGCAAAAAAATACGAATTTACAGGTGAGACAATAGAGGTTGGCTTTAAAACCCTTCATAGAATTAGAGCTTTAAGAGATTTTGGAGACGTCAAAAAAGGTGAGTTAGGCGGGTTTATACAAGGTGAAAGTAATTTATCCCATGATGGCAATTGCTGGGTGGGCGGTAAAGCCAAGGTTTATAGCAATGCAAGGGTTTACGATAATGCCGTTGTAAGTGGGTATGCCCATGTGAATAATATTGCTTGTATTTATGAAAATGCAAGGGTTTATGGCAAGGCGGTTGTGGCTGGCAATATTTATGGCAATGCTCATGTGTATGGCTTTGCACGTATTTATCCGGATGCTCATATTTTTGGTAATGCTCATGTTCATTATTACGCTTGTGTTTTTAATGATACAAAAATTTATGATAATGCGAAAATTTCCGGATATGCTTGTATTTTTGCAAATGTAAAGATTTTTCGCAATGCGGTCATTAAAGGTGACACTTGGGTTCGCAATAATATTGAAGTCTGTAGTAAAGAAATTGTCTATAATGACCAGTCTATAAAAGACGCTGCGTAAATAAGACACGGGCGCGGCGGGGGCGCCCCTCTTTAAAAATCTCATTCTAAAATTTAATCTTCTTTATAAAGGAATAGTGTTATGCAAAAAAAGTTTGCACTCACAAATGAGACACGTGTATTTAATAATAAAACTCTTTATCGCATTAAGGCATTAAAAGACTTTTCTGATGTCAAAGCAGGTGATCTAGGGGGCTTTATCGAAAAGGAAAGTAACTTATCACATGATGGTAATTGCTGGGTAGCTAATGAGGCTTGTGTTTATAATAATGCTCTTGTTTCTGATAATGCTACTGTTTTTAATTATGCTAGTGTTTTCGATAATGCAACGGTTTGTGATAATGCAAAGGTATTTGATTTTGCTAGTGTTTATGACAATGCAAAAATACATGATAATGCCTTGGTTTTTGGATATGCTTTTGTTTACAAACATGCTCATGTTTTTAATAACGCCGCTGTATGTGATAAGGCTGTTATAAGAGACAATGCAAAAGTCTATGGGAATGCTTTTATTAATTGGTATACACGTATTGAAGACAATGAAACGATTAATCTTGCATCTCAAATTTCTGATGACGCTTGTGTCTCTTTACCTATAACAAAAAAATACGAATTTACGAATGAAACGCGTTGTGTGGCTGGTCATACTTTACACCGCATTAAAGCCATTAGAGATTTTGCTGATGTAAAGACTGGTGATTTAGGTGGTTTTATCGAAAATGAAAGCAATCTCTCTCATGATGGCAATTGCTGGGTCTATGATAATGCTACCGTTTTTTGGGAAGCTGTCGTTTCTGACAATGCAAAAATACATGATAATGCTTGTATTAATAGAAATGCTAAAGTTTATGGCAATGCCGTTGTTAATGATGATGCATGGATTTTCGGTGCAAATGCTCATGTTTATGGCAATGCAAAAATTAATGACAATGCTATCGTTCGTGGTCAAGTTTATGACAATGCCTTTGTTTGTAATAAAGCTAATATCATTTTTGATGCAAAAATCTCTGACAATGCGAAAATTGCTGATAATGCTTATGTAAGGGGCTTTGTTTATGGCAATGCAAAAATATTAGGCTCTGCTCGTATTGATTGGGCTGCTCATGTTTACGATAATGCCGTCGTTTCTGACAATGTATATGTTTGTTACTTAGTAAAAATCTTTGGCAATGCTATAGTTGATGGCAATCAAAAAATTTATGATGATATTGGTAATAATAACAAAACCATAAATGAAGCTGCTTAAATAAAGCATGGGCGTTGTGGGGGCGCCTGCTTTCCAATCCAATTTTCCATTTCAAATTTTAGAAAACGTTTATCACATTAGATTGTGAGGGTACTCCTATGCGCAAAAAATACGAATTAACCAGTGAAATCAAAAAAATCAAACATGCACTTACTCGAAATATTATAACTCTTTATCGCATTCGTGCTTTAAGAGATTTTGATGATGTTAAGACGGGGGATTTAGGGGGCTTTATTGAAAAGGAAGCTAATCTATCCCATGATGGCAATTGCTGGGTTTATGATAAAGCTTGTGTGTATGGCTATGCCGTCGTTTCTGAAAATGCAAAAATACGGCATTTTTCTCAAGTTTGTGGTCAAGTCTATGGGAATTGTGAAATCTATGGCAAGGCTTTCATCTCTCAATACGCAAAAATTTATGACCATGCTTGTGTCTATGGCAATGCTCATGTTTATGGCAATGTTTATGGGTATGCTCATGTGAGTGGTGCTGCCCGCGTTCTTGCTGATGCTCATATTTATGATTATGCTCATGTTTCTTATGATGCTACGGTTTTTAGTTATGCAAGGGTCTATGGTCGTGCCATTGTTGCTGGCTCGGCTCGTATTCATAGCTATGCCAAGGTTTATAATTATGCCTTTATTAATGGTCGTGCAAAAATACATGGCAAGGTCTATGGCGGTGCTTTGGTGGGCGGTTGTGCTGAAATTTATGGCGCTGTTTTTGGCAATGCCAAGGTTTTATTCTATACTAAGGTCTGGGGACGTGCTTATGGCAATGCGAAATTAACCAAGAAAAGCAAAGTAAGGGAAGTTCCTATAAATTATGAGGTTTATGAAAGCGATAACCTTGTCAAGATTGTTGATGAAACAGAATAAAAACAGGCATGGGAGCGCCTTCTTTATGGTTATAAACCCATCATAAAAGAGAGAATTTAAAAAAACCGTGTCAAATGATATGACGCGGCTTTCAAATGTCTATCCTTATGAATCAACCCTAATCAAGGTAATGACACATATATACAAAACGTATTATATTACAAGCGCTCTATGAGAGATATGAAAACTTATCAAAAGGAACGTAAATGATGCATATGATCTTTAATCACTCATTTGAATGAGAGAGCCTATAAACGCTTGTTATGGCTATCAAACGTATCAAACAAATCAAAACGCTCGGTAGCTTTATCAATCCAATCAAAAGCAAATGCATATTAAGTGAATATCTTATAACAAAACGGTTTTTTACATTTACGAGCATTGGTTTTCAAAAGCAGCTTTTCATAAAACAAATAAACAATTATGGTTTTTTGTTACCATTTTTATCAAGTCAATTTTATTAATAATAGTTATTAAAAAATCACAAAATTAGAATAACCACTTGAAAATATACCCATATGGGTATATTAATAATCATGAGTAAAATAAAACGTATCATATGGCTTGGTTCTTCACTCAAAGATATAAAAAGTCTTCCTGATCTTATTCAACAAAGGATTGGTTATGCTCTTTATCTTGCTCAGATAGGAGATAGAGGAGAAAATGTTAAGGTTCTCAAGGGGTTTGGATCTGCCAATGTTCTAGAAATTATTGAACGCGATATTCAAGGAACTTATCGTGCTGTTTATACGATACAATATAAAAAATCTCTTTATGTGTTGCATTGTTTTCAGAAAAAATCGACCCGTGGCATTGCAACACCAAAACCAGACATTAATCTGATTAAAGAACGTCTCAAGTTAGCAGAACAATTAGAAGGGAATTAAAATGATCAATGTTTTTCACGGTAGTTCCAATGTTTATGCGGATCTTGGCTTTTCAGATTCCAGAGAGATGCTTATCAAAGCGCAACTTGCTCATAAGATTAGTCAAATTCTGAAAGAAAAGAACTTAACACAAAAACAGGCTAGTCAACTTTTGAAAATGACTCAACCCAAATTGTCTAAACTCTTAAGTGGAGAATTTCGAGGAATTAGTGAAATGAAAATGCTTGAGTGTTTGGCAAAATTGGGAAACGATATAAAGATTATTGTTAATCCGAAAGAAGTTAAAACGCTTGAAGGACATTTTGAAGTTGTTTTTTCTTCTTAAACTTCTTTATGATTAGCTTTTTTGGATCTATTCATACATGGCAATCTTATATAAAAAATGGTCAAATGAATCATGCATAAAAAGATGGATTCTTGAGTGGATTCATATAAAATAATTGCAAGCAAACTATTGACTTTATTGTGTTTTTTGATATTATACTGAGTACTACCTCAGTAAAATCAGTAACACCATTTTTCTCCCACGTAGCCACCTCTCCTGGAGGAGGTTTATCGATATTACATCCAGTGATACTTAACAAAGTTACAGTGCTTAATAATTTTAGAGTTTGTTTCATTTTTTACTCCATGATTTACTTAAAGGAAATTGTTCACGATGAGATGAGCCATAAAACTTTTGGCATTTTGGACCCACATCTCCAAGACAGGTATGGGAGCTTATGGGATTCATGATCACTCTCCACCATTCTGTCCACCAGTTACTACCAGCAGATATTGTCTCATAAGCATAGCCATTGCCACCAATCAATCTGCTTACAACGTCAAATCTATGCCCATCAAAACCAATAGTGGTTTGTTTGCCACCACTCACATAACCTAACAAACCGGATGCCGCCAAAACATTAGCCGCTGGTCCATGGAAACTGATCATTGTATTGCCTGCTACATCATTTACACCTTCTTGTTTGAAAGAATTCATCATATTAAAGCCTGTCAAACTGCCACGACTATGGGCATCAAAATGCAATCCCGTGTTACCATAGCTATACATCAAATCTTTTGCTTCTTGTGTGGAATTGGTCAAACCCCAAAAGTTATTTTCCATAAACTTCTGATAGCCCGCGACTAGAAGTTCTGAGATAGCAGAATCGGCTTGAGGGAACACAACAAAATAAAGCGGTTCATTTTTATCCTTCGCATGTTGAACCGCATAAACAGCAGCTTCCTCTGGTGGAGTAAAGATGCCATTAAAGGACACATGCACCTTGCCATCAGCACCCTCTTGTAAATGCTGCTTTTCTTCATCCGTTAAATAATGTGCGTGAGGAAACAATCGCGCCATTCCAAGTGAAGGCAAGGATAGCGGATTGTTAATCATCACAAACAGCAAAACTTAAGGCTGGCATTTGCGACTATTTTTATATTTTTTACAAAACGGGCTGTTCAAGCGCTTCTTGACACTGCGCTGTGGAACAACAGCGCCTGGACGACAAATGGGCAAGTTTTCGGCTTTATGGTTTACACACCATCCCCCCCCCCTTTCATCTTTATAGCGGAATCCTGATTGAACCATACAAGCATGAATTGTTGCTATTGCATTATTACTGAGCTTGCTGCTTTCTGGATCCTTATCATAAGGGGTTGGCATACCACATTCTAACAAGCCTTTTCCTACCTCAGTAAAATCTGCTCCCAGTTTCTCCCAAGCAGTCAAATATCCTGAAGGAGGTTTATTAAACTGACATCCAGCTATACTTAACAAAGTTACAGCACTTAATAATTTTACGATGTGTTTCATTTTTTACTCCATGATTTACTTAAAGGAAATTGTTCACGATGAGATGTGCCATAAAACTTTTGGCATTTTGGACCCACGTCTCCAAGACAGGTATGGGAACTTATGGGATTCATGATCACTCTCAACCATTCTGTCCAAACGTTACTACCAGCAGGGAGTGTCCCGTAGGTATAGCCATTGCCGCCAATAATTCTGCTGACAAAGTCATATCTATTCCCATCAAAGCCAATAGTGGTTTGTTTGCCATCACTCACATAATCTAACAGACCGGCTGCAACTAAAACATTAAAGGCTGGTCCATAGAGATTGATAGTCGTGTTTTCGTTGGCTATACCGTGAACACCTTCTTGTTTGAAAGAATTCAGCATATTCCCCAATGTCATTGTCCCGCGACTATGTCCATAAAG
>NZ_JBHIPR010000066.1:0-4116 GCF_042196145.1 Bartonella sp. AP258QHHD | reverse complement strand
GGATTTGAACCAGAATTGGAGTCAAGCAGTTCGGGTTGCAAACGGAAATCCCAGAAGTTTTCATTCTTTTCATCAAAGAGGTTTTGCGCAATATCGGCTTTTCCTTGGCTTGAGTCTGGTCCATAGGCACGTAGTGTATACATATCTGGTAAACCATTTCTTGTGGTATAGCCATTTACGAGTTTGAAAGAGTTTTCAGTTGCTTTTCCAGAAACTTGAATGAGTGAAAGCCCCCGTACATTAGGAGCAGCAGAGGTATTTGCTTGACTACTGTTCTTTTCTACGCGTCCTGAAACATAAACTGATGTGTTGCCTGAGACGTTCCCATTGATCAAAAGCCTATCGGTTTTTTGATCGGCGATTGGTGCTCCATCACTCCATTGTGCGTTGAAGTAAATTTTTGCGTCACCAGAGGCATTGTAGACGGCTTGCGTGTCTGGTTTACCAGAACCTATATACAAAGTTTGGTAATGCTGTTTTTCTGTTGGCTTGCTAAACATAATGGAGCTGTTATCGAGATTAAGCGTAGAAATATCGGAACGAGATCTTTGAGCAATATCAAGTAGTTTTCCATCAGCATCTTTTTCATTGTTACTGATCTTCAACGTCCATTTTGTGTCGTTTTTCAGATCAAAGCGTGTTTGCCCATTTTCGTCATTTCTTACACCGCCTTGTAAGACAGAATGGTCTGCGGTTAAAGTAAACATTTCAACAGGTTTTGTCTTCTGCTTTATGTTTTTGAATAACGTATCTGCAAGGATTTTTGAATTTTTGAGATTAATTTTCCCCATTGATTCATCGGTATTTATTCCAATACCATTTTCAACGATCAGATCTGTATTGGTCAAATTAACTTCACTGTTTTGCCAATCTTGTGGATTACTATTACTTAGGCCATTTAACTTATTTTTAGACAAATCTGCAAAATTCACCCCAGCAACCCCTGCTGTTGCAGAAGTATTTGCGAGATCAATATGTCCATTTCTGTTTATCTTTAGTGCAATTAGTGTTGCATCTATTTTGTTTTCAGCGCCATTGATCATCTTAATCGTGCTATTGGATGCGACAAGTCCAAAATCAACTTTTTCAATCGTTGTTTTTCCGTTTAATTCAATGACGCTATTTGCAGCAGCATTTACACCCATGCTGGGCAGTTCGATTCCCTCAATATTTGTTTTCTTCCCTTTTATCGTTAATTCTTCACTTGTGATTTTGCCTCCATCCGTTACATAAAGACCAAAGAGAGTCTTCGTAATCGTTGTTTTTCCTTTTAATTCAATGACGCTGTTTGGGCCCTCAGCTGATGCGCCTGTAACTGAGCTTTCGCCATTTTCTGTGAGTGCAACATCTTTAACATTAATATATCCACCCAAAGTTGCATATAATGAATTATTACTCCCAGTAACAGTTCCTCCTGTCATGAAAATTTTTGATTGCTCACCAATGGCACTCAGCGCATTATGCTCAGATGAAATGATTTTCGCACCATTGTTTAAAGTAATGCTACTGCCGTTTTGAGCAATTATTGCTTCTCCTTTTGCCTCAAAAGATCCGCCGGTGATTGTTATTTGAGATTTGTTATCTGCTAAGATGCTGTTTTTTGCTTTCGTGACGGTTACATTATTTAAAGTGACAATACTTCCTTTGTCAGCACTTATTCCTTTATCCATAAGAAAGTCATCATTTCCGCTTGATATTTTTACATCTTTCAGCGTGTTTTCTTTGCTGGTGGTGTTAAGAAATGATGCACCTACTGCTTTGTCTCCTGTGACCTCAATCGATCCTCCGGTCATCTTGATTGTCGCATTATCACTTTCGGCTTTAACACCGATCGAAGCATTTTTAATTGTTGTGTTACCATTCAATTCAATAGTGCTGGAACCTCTTGCAAATGCACCGAATTTTGTTCCTTTACCATTTGCTGTGAGCACAACATCTTTAACATTAATATATCCACCAGCTTTTGTATATAATACACTATTGCTACCGGTAACAGTTCCCTCTGTCATAAAAATTTTTGATTGCTCACCAATGGCATTGAGCCCATCACCGTTAAGTGATGTGATTTTTGCCTTATTGTTTAAAGTAATGATACTACCGTTTCGAGCATTGATTGCTGTTTCGTTTGCCTCAAAAGATCCATCGATAACTGTTACTTGAGTTTGGTTATCTGCAAAGATGCTGTTTTTTGCTTTTTTAACAGTTATATTTTTCAAAGTGAGTTTACTTTTTTTTCAGCTTTTATTGCGTTATAGGGTTCACTGTTTTCACTTGTTATTGTGACATTTTCCATATTTCCGTTACCCGCATTTAGCTGAATAGCGGTTTTATCAACATTGATAGAACCTCCTGTCATTTTGAATGTAGCGTTGTCCGATATATTAACGCCGTATTCATAGGAAGATTTAGTTCCAAGTGGAGCACCAATGATGGTATTGTCCGATAATTCAATCAAACTATCGGATCCTTTAACGGTGACAACGGTTGTAACAGATGGTGGTGTTGAGGAGGTACTCCCCAGCTTTAAATTCTTGCCGATGATTTTTCCACCTGTTTCTGCCCAAATATTCTCGTAGCTTTCTTTAGAGACTTCCATTTTATTTCCATCAGAAACTTTAAGTTCTTTAAGTTCTTCCGCTTGTGTGTTGTGGTAGGTCCCAAATAATAGAATTGCTGCAGTTGCTGTATGCGATAAAAGAGATTTTTTAGACATTTATGTTCTCCTCACTTAAAACTAAGCTACAAATATTTTTTCTGTTTGCCATATCTCCACTTGTTATAAGAAGAACAAACAATATAAGAAAATAAATAATGGTCTATAAAAATATTCTTCTTGCTCACTATTTTATAATTTACTTATAGTTTTATAATTTACTTATAGTCAAATTAAAAAATATAATAATTAATGTATATATTTATATTTAAGTCATATTATATTTATAGTTTTAGTTATTACGTATTAAATATATAATTAAAAATATTAAAATGATATTTAAAGACAATATTATAAGCAAATGATCGTTGTTTGTTTGTACTTTTTAATGGTATCACAGTACTGTCATATATTTTGATGCATTAAGGAGAATAAAGGGTGGGACAGCATCGTTGGGAACAGCCGTCAGCAAAAATTAAAAAAGTTTACTTAATTTTAGATCTGAGGTGTTTTATATTGGATGTAATGTGTTTTATAAATATGCTAAAGAGTACTGATTGATGCTTTTATAAATCTTAGTTTCTTCTTGAGTATTTTGATAAAGTGGTTGATGTCTTTGTTTTTTGGGTGTATTTAATTAAATTATCTGCGTAAAGAAATATTTTGCAGTATGTTTCCTGTGTAAAGAGGAAAATAATAGTAGCTTGTGCTTTTTATCTACTTACGACAGTAAAACTTTACATTTTCTTTTTGCTTTGAGAAAAAGGGGAAGGGGATTTTATGAAGCAAGCGCGATTTATCAATAAACATATATGATTTATCAATAAATACATATAAGGTGTTTTTTCTGAAAGTTTTACTTTCACTTGGAGATGAAGCGCTTTGCGACATTTTTGTTTATGAGAGATAAATGCCATTCAATATCTAAGACAGCGTAAGGGGCAGATTTCTCAAAATCACTGAATTTATTCTCACCCTTAAGCATAACCACCCGCTTTAGTGCATATTTTCATTCTTTTGCGCAAAGACTGCTACACGCATTTCACGCTCCCCAATTCCAGCAAATTGGCAAGACCTTCCACAGCTGTCTTTTCAGGATTATAACGAAAGCGCTCTTTTGCCTGTGTACGAGCAACTACTTCAATCTGGTATGCATCAAAAACAATACCTAGCCTTGTCAATCAATAAATCTTGATGGAGATGATCTTGGGAGGATAAAGAACAAAAGCTATTCGAGCGATCTTTTTATGAAAGGGTGTCAAGAATAAAAAAAGGCAGCATATCGTGCTGCCTTTTTATTAAATTGAATAGAATGAATAGGCTATTTTTACAGCCTTGATTTAAAACTGATAGCGTATGCCGCCTGAGAAATTTGCTCCAGATATACCAGTTTTCTGAAGCTTTTGTTGATAACTTACATCACCAT
The DNA here is from genome assembly GCF_042196145.1 of Bartonella sp. AP258QHHD. Taxonomy (NCBI): domain Bacteria; kingdom Pseudomonadati; phylum Pseudomonadota; class Alphaproteobacteria; order Hyphomicrobiales; family Bartonellaceae; genus Bartonella; species Bartonella sp. AP258QHHD. The sequence continues at coordinate 37 of NZ_JBHIPR010000066.1, read as the reverse complement.
GAAGGGAGAAATTGTGAGACAGTTGCGCATTGATGCC
>NZ_JBHIPR010000065.1:0-2295 GCF_042196145.1 Bartonella sp. AP258QHHD | reverse complement strand
ATCAAAATCTCTTAAGGCTCTAATTCGAGTTAAGAAATGACCATCGATATATTCACAATCATCAATAAATTCATATTTTTTTGCAGGCTCTTGTTGATTAACAGACGTGGTTTCATTTGAAATATTAGAGATAACGGGGGTGTTTTTTGATATATTTTTCATAATTAAAACCTTACTGATTAAATGTTTGTTATTGGCATCTCTATAGAGGCGCCGGGTGCTAACAAACACGGCAGTAAGTCCGTCGTTACACTTTTCCCATAAATGGGTATTGTATGGTGTAACTACACCCGACAAAATCACTATATATGCTAACAAAAGCATAAAAGATAGTCAGTTTTTAATAGGATTAGGTTTATCGCAACCTATTCGCTTACTGTTTAGTGTTGTTAAGCACTTGATTATTTATATAGCAAAATACGTATTTATTGTCAAATAATATTTTATCTTTTTTGATATTTTTTCTTATTTTTTAAATACGTTATGTATTGATAATATCTTATGATTATGAATTGCTTCTTTTATATTTATATGCGTTTAAAGCTATATTATGGGCTTTATGAAACGATTGCGTTATGTTTTAAATCTATACATCTATAATATTTAAAAAGGCTCTCATAATGCGTATTTTTATCTTTATAACCTATCAATTTTGTCACTAAATGGCTTTTAAGATTTCTGTTAATTTCTTTTAATAACACATTTTAGACTTAACAGCCTTATAGGGACTGTCTTTATAACAAATGCTTTCATTTGCATTTTTGCTTTCTCTATAGTTGTTATGTTCTTTATAGCCATGGCATCATTTTTCATGTTCATAAGAGAAATGATAAATAGGATAATTGCGATTTATCGTCTGTTATGAAAACACTTATGACAACATCTCAATAGAAACTGATCATTATAGAGATGAGCAAAATTCCTTTTAATAAACTTTTGTCAGTCTTGTCAGTTCTGTTTAGAACCTATATCATTTTTTTCAATGAGAGAAAATTAAAATCATGATATTTCAATAAGTTAAGTTTTATCAATTTTTCAAAATACAACTTATTAAAACGGCCATAACAAATAAATACAACTGTAAATATATATTTGTCAGTTTATGTCAGTACATTGAATCGACAAAAGTGATCATTTAGTGAATGATTAAAACATGTCTTATGAGAGTATGTGATCTTTTAAAGCCTTTCAAAAGAAAGGGATTATAATCATAATAAATGCTATCAAGACCATTATGGTTATGAGTTTTGGAGGTGCTTTTTACGCCCCCCTTTACATATTTTTCAATAAAAAATAAAAGTTATTATATTTCAATATGTTATTTTTTATCAATTTTTCAAAAAACAACCTATATCAATAGTACAACCTATAAATTTAACTAATGCTCTATGTTTTGTAAGGTTTTTTGGGGGGGTAGAAACATTCAAAACCTATAAGTAATATAAGAAAATGAATATACATAACCCTCTTTAAATAAAGCTTCTGATAACAATAAAGCTATCATTTTAGATTACGGTTTAATCTTTTAAAGGCAATGTAAATAAGAGTATCTAAAAGTGCAAGTTTCTTCTTTTTAAATAACGTATGATAAATTATCCTTTTAAAGATTGTATGTCAGCAATTTATAAAAGGGATATAAGAACCTATAGGTATAAAACCTTATACCCCTTATGAGTTTATCATACCCATTATGTGAGCATGCTTTTAAGTTATTCAGTTTCTCTTATTTCCAATTTTGGTAGGTTCTTAACAATTTTCATTGTCTCTAAACTTATGGAAATAACTCTAGAGGGTAGGCAGGGTTGCCAATGGTTTCAACAGCATAACGATTGGCATCATTAACAATGCCACTCTTTTTATCAGTCTTAACACATTGACNTGGCATCATTAACAATGCCACTCTTTTTATCAGTCTTAACACATTGACGCCCCATAACCCATTCAAGAGCGGGTTTACCATTAACGATATACTCACAAGCGTCAAGAGGGATATCTGTTATTGTGATATCGTTATTATAAATAACAGTGGTTTTATCTTTCTCTTTACCTGCNAACAATGCCACTCTTTTTATCAGTCTTAACACATTGACGCCCCATAACCCATTCAAGAGCGGGTTTACCATTAACGATATACTCACAAGCGTCAAGAGGGATATCTGTTATTGTGATATTGTTATTATAAATAACAGTGGTTTTATCTTTCTCTTTACCTGTTTTTGCGAATTTCATTTCAGTCACGTAATAGAATTTTTCTGGATTAGAGATCTCTGTAACTTTTGGATTACCTTTTTTAAA
>NZ_JBHIPR010000064.1:0-1598 GCF_042196145.1 Bartonella sp. AP258QHHD | reverse complement strand
GAGCGCTCCTATCGTCGTACTGACTATCTAGAACAGCGCCGTGTCTATATGGATAAATGGGCGGCTTATGTCACGGGTCAATCTTAAGATATGGGGTAATTTACCCCATGATCTGTGGATAACTTTCTCTCTCTTCTCTCTCATTCTCTCTCAATAAGAGTCATAAATTATCACATCAGAAATTGTATGATAAAATATTGTTTTATATAAATAAAATACCTTCAAAAATGAACCAAAATGTGGTTAATAAATGGTTATGATTTGTTACCATTTTTATAGTGAAAGGATTTTAATATGACAGAAAATGATATTCTTTTAACAGACCGTGAAAGTGCAAAATTGCTTCATATGAGTGTCTCAACTTTCCGCCGTCATGTTACCAATGGCTCTCTCCCCAAACCCCTAAAATTTGGTTTTTTATCGCGTTGGTTACAATCAGATCTTTTGAATGTCATCGAGCAAGCAAAACAGCAACGTTATAACGACGCGGCATAAAAAGAAAACCTTGTCACGTAAGAACGGACAAGGCTTTCTCAAACTCATCAACCTGGTGCTTTATTTGGTGTAAATTCAAGGCTTTCTCTGCTGAAACAAGACTTAAGGTTTGCATTCAAGTTGTTCTGAATGCTTTTTACAATAAGGGCTATTTAAGCGTCTCTCAACACTTCGCTGAGGCATGACAGCACCAGGACGACATATGGGAAGGTTGTCTGATTTATGGTTCTCACACCAATCTTGTATTGTAAAGCTAGGGCGAAAACCTGATTGCGCCATACACATTTCAATACTGGCAAATTGATTCAAATCTAGCGCCACAACCTTATTAAGGTCCGGTACTCCACATTCTAAAAGTATTTTATTTCTCCATAATGCTGGAGAAAGTGAGGGAATTGAGTTAACACATCCAGTGATACTTAACAGAGCTATGCAACTCAATAGTTTTAAGATTTTCTTCATTTTTTCCCTCTTTCAATGGATTTATTTACGATAAAACAGCTCATAAGCCTGTTGATATTTTCTGTCACCGCTGCTTAAAACAACGGTGAACAATATTGAGATGATTGGTTGAGAAAACAATCCCACCATTCCAAGCAAAGGCAAGGATGGCAGATTGTTGATCATCACAAACAGCAAAACTTAAGGATAGCATTCATATTGTTCTGGATGCTTTTTACAAAACGGGCTGTTCAAGCGCTTCTTGACACTGCGCTGTGGTATGACAGCACCTGGACGACAAATCGGGAGATTTTCGGCTTTATGGTTTACACACCATCCCCCCCCCTTTCATCTTTATAGCGGAAACCTGATTGAACCATACAAGCATGAATTGTTGCTATTGCATTGTTGCTTAAATTTCTGTTTTCTGGAAATACATCATAAGGAGCTGGCATACCACATTCTAATAAGGCTTTTCCTATTTCAGTAAAATCAGTAACACCATTTTTCTCCCACGCGCTCAAATACCCCCCAGGAGTTTTATTAAACTGACATCCTGCAATACCTAACAAAGTTACAGCACTTAATAATTTTAGAGTTTGTTTCATTTTTTACTCCATGATTTACTTAAAGGAAATTGTTCACGATGAGATGAGCCATAA
>NZ_JBHIPR010000063.1:0-143763 GCF_042196145.1 Bartonella sp. AP258QHHD | reverse complement strand
GAGGTCTTCCCATGATCAACGTGACCAATCGTACCAATATTAACATGCGGTTTTGTTCGTTCAAACTTGCTCTTCGCCATTTGAGCTCTCCATTTTCCGTCCAAGCCAAGGACTAAGTTAAAAATTAATTACCAACCTGAAATTACGCGTATTTCTTTTGAATCTCCAAAGCAACAGCTGAAGGCACAGGCTCGTAATGATCAAACTGCATTGTATACTGCGCACGCCCCTGACTCATAGAGCGAAGAGTATTCACATAACCAAACATATTTGCCAAAGGAACCATTGCATTCACAACCGTTGCAATGCCGCGCGCTTCAGTTCCTGAAATCTGCCCCCGACGAGAATTGAGATCACCAATAACATCACCAACATAATCATCTGGAGTAACAACTTCCACCTTCATGATCGGTTCAAGAAGCTGTGCACCAGCCTTCTTTGCCCCATCACGAAAAGCCGCACGAGCAGCAATCTCAAAAGCCAAAACCGAAGAATCAACATCGTGATAGCCACCATCAATGAGAGTCGCTTTTACACCAAGCATAGGAAAGCCCGCAAGAGGACCTGACCCCATAACACTCTCAATCCCTTTTTGGACACCGGGAATATATTCTTTAGGAACAGCACCACCAACAATCTTTGACTCAAAAATAAAGTCATCACCATCATGAGGCTCAAAAACAATTTTCACACGAGCAAATTGACCTGCACCACCCGATTGTTTCTTATGCGTATAATCAATTTCCGCCATTTTAGTAATTGACTCACGATAAGCAACTTGAGGCTGCCCAACATTTGCTTCAACCTTAAACTCACGCCGCATACGATCAACAATAATATCAAGATGAAGCTCACCCATTCCAGCTATAATAGTCTGACCAGATTCCTCATCCGATTTAACACGAAATGAAGGATCTTCGGCTGCTAGACGGTTAAGAGCAATACCCATTTTTTCTTGATCTGCTTTTGTCTTCGGTTCAATTGCAATCTCAATAACAGGCTCTGGAAATTCCATCCTCTCCAAAATAACAGGTTTCAAAGGATCACAAAGAGTATCCCCTGTTGTCGTCTCCTTAAGTCCTGCAAGAGCAACAATATCACCAGCAAATGCTTCTTCAATATCCTCACGAGAATTTGAATGCATTTGAAGCATACGCCCCAAACGCTCTTTTTTCTTTTTCACAGTATTCTCAAGAGAAATACCTTTCTGAACTTTACCTGAGTAAATACGACAGAACGTCAATGAACCAACAAAAGGATCATTCATAATTTTAAAAGCAAGCATAGATAACGGAGCATCATCAGAAGATTCGCGTGTCGTCTCAGCCTCAGTCTTTACATCAATACCCTTAATCGCCGGAATATCAATTGGAGAAGGAAGATAGGAAACAACAGCATCCAAAAGTGGCTGCACCCCCTTGTTTTTAAAAGCCGTACCACAAAGAACCGGATGAAACTGAACTTCTACTGTCCCCCTACGAATGAGAGAAACAAGCTGCTCGTTGGTTGGCATAACACCTTCCAAATAAGCCTCTGTCGCAGCTTCATCAACCTCCACAGCCATCTCAATCAATTTCTCGCGATATTCTTCAGCTTTCTCCTTTAAATCAGAGGGAATTTCACTTATCACTGCCGAGGCACCAATAGAACCATCCCACTTTAAAGCCTTCATTTCTACAAGATCAACAACACCTTCAAAGTCATTTTCAGCACCAATCGGCAACTGCAAAACAAGCGCTTTAGCACCTAACCGAGAACCAACCATCTCCACACTACGATAAAAATCAGCTCCTATTTTGTCCATTTTATTAACAAAAACCATACGAGGCACGCGATACTTCTCAGCTTGCCGCCAAACAGTTTCCGTCTGAGGCTCCACACCAGCATTTGCATCCAACAAGGCTATTGCACCATCAAGAACACGCAAAGAGCGCTCAACTTCAATCGTAAAATCAACATGCCCTGGCGTATCAATAATATTAAAGCGACGCTTCCGACCGTCCTGCCCTTCCCAAAACGTCGTTGTCGCAGCAGATGTAATCGTAATACCGCGCTCCTGCTCCTGCTCCATCCAATCCATTGTAGAAGCACCATCATGGGTCTCGCCAATTTTATGATTCTTACCGGTATAGAACAGAATACGTTCAGTCATCGTAGTCTTACCGGCATCAATATGCGCCATAATACCAAAATTACGATAATCTTCAATTTTATATTCGCGAGCCATTATATTTGCCTTAGTTTAAAACTTCTACCAGCGATAGTGAGAAAAAGCACGATTAGCTTCAGCCATACGATGAACATCTTCACGCTTTTTCACGGCAGAACCACGATTATTAGCCGCATCCATCAATTCACCAGATAAACGCTCAATCATCGTCGTTTCATTTCGACCACGTGCCGCCGCAATCAACCAACGAATAGCAAGAGCCTGACGACGATCAGGACGAACATCAATCGGAACTTGATAAGTAGCGCCACCAACACGGCGTGAACGAACCTCAATGTGAGGAGCAACATTCTCTAAAGCTCGATGAAATAGAGCCACAGGATCTGTTTTTACTCTTTTTTCTACAGAATCGAGCGCACCATAAACAATACGCTCTGCAACTGATTTTTTACCATCAAACATAATGGCATTCATAAATTTCATAATAACCAAATCACCAAATTTTGGATCTGGATTAATCTCACGCTTTTCTGCTCTATGACGACGGGACATTGGCTTTGTCTCTCAATATTATTTTGGACGCTTTGCGCCATACTTTGAACGACGCTGTTTACGATTCTTGACACCCTGCGTATCAAGCAAACCACGAATAATGTGATAACGAACTCCTGGCAAATCTTTCACACGACCACCACGAATCATTACAACAGAGTGCTCTTGAAGATTATGTCCCTCTCCAGGAATATAACCAATCACCTCGAATCCATTCGTCAAGCGAATTTTAGCAACTTTACGAAGAGCAGAATTAGGTTTCTTCGGTGTTGTCGTATAAACACGCGTACAAACACCACGCTTCTGCGGATTCGACTGCAGAGCAGGAACCTTATTACGTTTAACTGGCGCTACACGCGGCTTGCGAATCAACTGGTTTACGGTAGGCATGCAACCTTCCTCTTTTCGATCTACATTCGTCTCACCCAATCGGGCTTTTCTATTTTCATCTCTATCCACCCCAACAAAATCGGAGCAGATATCTAAGTCTACACACAAAATCGGGCACACCTGCAAAAAACAGTTTACCCGACCACAAGCAGAGAAGGCAATAGCCTTTTGCACTAGCATTTGCTTTTAATCTTCTTAACACCTGTGAATAATCCGGTTCATATCCAAAACACCTGATTACATTCACATCGGTTATGTCCATCTCTAATAGCGAGAACACGTACATTCGTCAAGAACTAAACAGCAGAAAGTTTTTAAAAATGAAAATAAATTAAATTTTAAAGCTTTAAATTTGCTTTTACCGCTACTCTTGATAAATCAATTTACCATAAGTAATATCCCTATAAATAAAAAAGTAGCGATATGACTGTAGTAAAACATAGCAGTAAATTGAATTGCATATTTGATATCTAATGATGAGCACCATGAAAATAGCAACGTGGAATATTGCTGGAATAAAAGCGCGACATGAAACATTATGTCAATGGCTGCAGCAAAGCCAACCGGACATAGTCTGTTTACAGGAAATTAAAAGTATTGATGAAAATTTTCCACGCGATACAATTGAAAATTTAGGTTACCATATAGAAACACACGGACAAAAAAGTTTTAATGGCGTTGCGATTCTCTCTAAAAAAACACCAGATGAAGTGATCCGTCGATTACCAGGCAATGATAATGATAAACAAACACGTTACATTGAAGCTGTTTATTCAACAAACAAAGGTGTTGTTCGTGTTGCATCTCTCTATTTGCCAAATGGGAATCCTATTGAGAGTGAAAAATATTCCTATAAGATAGAATGGATGGAAAGATTATATACACATGCAAAATCATTGCTTGCGTATGAAGAACCTCTTATTCTAGCAGGTGATTATAATGTCATCCCCACTCCATTAGATGCAAAAAAACCTCAAGAATGGTATCAAGATGCCTTATTTCTTGGAGAAACAAGAAAAGCATTCCAACGTATTCTTCATTTAGGTTTTTATGATGCTATCCGGAATGTCACCGATACTCCCTCCTTCAGTTTTTGGGATTTTCAGGCAGGTGCTTGGCCTAAGAATAATGGGATTCGCATTGATCATTTATTATTATCACCAGAAGCTGTTGATCAATTAATTTGCGCTCATAGCCAAACAGAAGTAAGGGGATATCAAAAACCATCCGACCACGTTCCTGTTTGGATTCACCTTAATATCAATTAAGAAAGTAAAATCCTCATTTCATGAGACAACAAAAAAATTCCACTCAAAAATAATAACTATGCTACAGCATATAAACAGTATATCTTAAGCAAATAAAATAAAAATAAATGAATGGAGGACATAAATGAAGAAATCATTATTAATGCTTATTGCAGCAACGGCCATTGGATTCTCAAGTTTCGCGCATGCTGAACATGATACTCTTGAAAAAATAAAACGAACAGGGGAAATTACTTTAGGTGTCCGTGAATCATCTGGTTTAGCCTACGCCCTTGGTAATAATAAATATGTAGGTTTTCATACAGAAATGGCAGAACGGATCATTGATGATATCTCAAAAAAAATTGGTAAACCAATTAAAGTTCATTATCTTCCCATCACTTCTCAAAATAGAATTCCTCTCTTAAAAAATAAAACCTATGATTTTGAGTGCGGCTCAACAACACATGATATTGCCCGCAGTAAAGAAGCAGCATTTGCTTATACGACATACATTGAAGAGGTTCGGATTGCTGTAAAGAAAAACTCTAACATTAAATCTCTTGAGGATTTAAATGGAAAAACAGTTGCAACGACCACCGGTACAACATCTGTTCAACTTATTCGTAAAAATAAACGTGCAAAAAACATTCAGTTTAAAGTTTTAAAGGGGAAAGATCACGGAGATAGTTTTTTATTATTAGAATCTGGTAAGGCAGATGCTTTTGTCATGGACGCTTCAATTCTTGCTGGACATATTGCTAAATCAAAGAATCCATCTGATTATGTCATTCTTGATACTGTACTTTCAGTCGAACCTATTGCCTGTATGCTCAGATTAAATGACAAAAAATTTGAACAAACAATCAACGATAGTATCGTACGTCAGATTAAAGATGAATCACTGGAAAAGCTTTATAATAAGTGGTTTATGAAACCGATCCCACCTGCTAACACTGTTATGAACCTTCCCTTATCAAAACAAACAAGATATGCTTGGGATCACCCAAATAATAAGCCTCGAGAAAGCTACGCAGAAAAAGATTTATAGAGTTTAATAAAGAAGAACCACACTCTTTTGAAATTGAGTGTGGTTTATATTTTAATTCACTTTTTAATAAATCTGGACTATGTAGATGCGCGTGGTTTATTGTCCTATTTGTGAATGACTAATTTGAGGGAATATCAATTAATGGACTTTTCTTTCCTTTGTAGAGATGACCTTACTCAAACATTGGTAACAGGATGCTTGGGAACTCCCGGCGTAAGTCATACCTATTTAGATACACTTCTCGATGGCTTAAAAAATACAATTATATTGTCTATCACTTCACTTATATTAGCTGTATTGTGTGGTGTTATTATAGGAACAATGCGCACTTTACCCAAAACATCCATAATCAATTATATATTTCGCACTATCGGTACTATTTGGGTAGAGATTATGCGTAATATTCCCCTCCTTGTACAAGTGTTTTTGTGGTATTTTGTTGTTCCGAAGATTTATCCACCAGCGATGAAATTTTCCCCCATTCTCTTAATAACATGCGCATTGGGATTCTTTACATCTGCACGCATTGCTGAACAGGTTCGTTCAGGCATTGAAGCGATTCCTTCTGGACAACGCTATGCTGCTATGGCAATGGGATTTACAACTTATCAAAGTTATCGCTATATTATACTACCACGTGCTATACGTGCAATTATGCCACCTCTTACTTCAGAAGCAATGGGGATTGTGAAAAATTCATCTATAGCATTCGCCGTTTCAATAAATGAGCTCATGCAATTTCAATACCAAACAATTGAAGAAGTAAGCCATGTTTACGAAAATTATTTGCTTGTTACGATCCTTTATATTCTAATAGCCTTATTCGTATTCATTGTGATGACAGTCATTGAACAAATACTCAAAATTCCTAATTTTCAAACAAAGGGAAATTGAATATGGTGAATTTCATAAGCTCTCAGTTTGGACTTTATTTTCCTTTCAATTTTTCCGACTTTGATTTTTCCTTTTTTACCTTTGATGTATTTCGTTCTTACATTTTATCAGGTTTACTCTTTAGCGTTTTTCTAACTCTTTTTGCAACGGTATTGGGGTTTGTTTTCGGCACACTTTTAGCAATGATGCGCCTTTCTTCCATAAAACTTCTTTCTTGGTTTGCAATCAGTTACATAACAGCTATGCGTTCAATACCACTTGTGATGGTTATCTTATGGTTTTTCGTGCTTCTGCCTTTTTTAACTGGTATATCCATTGGTGCAAATAAATCAGCACTCATTACCTTTACCGCATTTGAAACGGCTTATTTTGCTGAGATTATGCGTGCTGGAATCAATTCAGTTCCGCAAGGACAAAAATATGCAGGACAAGCTCTTGGAATGACATATTGGCAAAGTATGTACATTGTCATTCTTCCTCAAGCCTTTAGAGATATGCTTCCAGTCTTTTTAACACAAGTTATTATCCTTTTTCAGGATACAACCCTTGTTTATGCCATCAGTGGTCATAGCCTTTTGAATGGTTTTGATATTGCTGCTAATAATTTTGGTGTAAAGCAAGAAGCTTATATCTTAGCAGCTATTTTCTATTTTGTTATCTGTTTTACACTGTCACAAATAGTTTTGTATTTACAAAAAAAAGTATCCATTATTCGCTAACAGGAAAAAAAATGTCTACTCATATGATCGAAATAAAAAATGTTTCTAATTGGTATGGCGAAATTAAAGTCCTTAAAAACTGTACAACCAACATTAATAAAGGAGAAGTCGTTGTCGTTTGTGGTCCATCAGGCTCAGGAAAGTCAACACTCATTAAAACTATTAACGCTCTCGTCCCTTTTCAAAAAGGTGAAATTTGGATTAATGGAATACCAGTTCATTCAAAAAACGAATCTGCCTAAATTGCGAAGTCAGGTAGGAATGGTGTTTCAACACTTCGAGCTTTTCCCCCATTTATCTGTCACAGAAAATTTGACAATTGCACAAATCAAAGTCCTAAAACGAAGCAAAAAAGAAGCACTTGAACGTGGATTGTTATATCTTGAACGCGTTGGACTCATTGAACACAAAGATAAATATCCTGGTCAACTTTCTGGAGGGCAACAACAACGTGTTGCTATTGCACGTGCCTTAACTATGGATCCACTTGTCATGCTTTTTGATGAACCAACATCTGCTCTAGATCCTGAAATGGTAGGTGAAGTACTCGATGTCATGATTAGCTTAGCAGAAGAAGGTATGACGATGATTTGTGTAACCCATGAAATGGGATTTGCACAAAAAGTATCGGAGCGTGTTATTTTCATAGATCAAGGAACAATTCTTGAAGACTGCTCATCTAAAGAGTTCTTTTCTGATCCGCAAGCAAGAAAACCGAGAACGCAAGAATTTTTGTCTAAAATCCTAAGTCATTAGCCGTTAGATTATCAAAAAAAGCTATCTTTACTATGAACTTGTATACAAGAAAACAGAGTTTAATATAAGATGAGAGAATGTAAAAATATTACAATCAGATGTTTAAAAACTGTTATTCTTTAAAATCTCAACAACCAGTGAAATTGCTGTACGTCTCTCAGATTCATTACAAAGAGCAAAAGCCTCTTCTTGCAAAGGGTGAATCCAATTTTCGTCTTTTACGTTAGCTTTTTATAGGCAGCAGTTAACATTGCTGCCCCACGGACAATTTTTCCTTCTTTAAGCAGTATATTTCCAAGCATTGCTTGGGCAGAAGGATTTTCTTTTTTTGCTGAAAGTTGAAACCATCGTGCTGCTTGTATAAGATTTTTCTCCCTTCCCTCTCCCTTTAAAAATATTTTTCCTAAATGATACTGAGCTTTAGGATTTCCATAGTTTACCGCAGCCTGCATATAAAGATGAGAAGCATAAGAAGGATCAGGTTTCACAGGTGATTGAGGAATACCTTTTTTTATGTATCCGGCAAGTTTAATCAATGCATCAGAAACATAACTTTCATCCTCTGAACCAAGATCAGCACCTTTTTCAACAATATATGCAAAAAAATTATATGCCTTATAATCATTTTTAGGGACACCATCACCGTTTGCATAGATAGAGCCAAGTTTCCAATTCGCACCAATATAGCCTCTCTTAGCAGCACAACGTAATGCTGCAATAGCCTGAGTTATATGCCCATTTTTATAAACAGACATGCCACGTTTTAAAAAATAAAACGAACCATCATTCGCTTCTTGCAAGCTATTGACATCTATTACATAAACAGTCGAAAAGAATCCCTCTAAAATCACAACAATCGTGACTTTTTTCCATATCTGAAACCTATTAACCATTCCCCCTACCTCAATTTTAATGATTATATCTGTTACAAATTTCTTTGTAGATATTTAAACTCTTTTTCTTAGTAAGAAGCATACGCAATTTTAAAGTAAAAATTTTAAAAGAAAAAACAAATAGATAAAAACCATCCAATAGGATTTATCGATCTTAAAATTTTATACGTATGAGCAAAAATCGTTCAATAGAATAACGTGCATTAAACAGCAACTTGAGAACGAAGAGAATACATGATGAATGGTAAACGTTTGAGTATAAAAAACAATACGAAAGATGGATAAATATAATGATGATAGTTAACTTATAACTTCACGACTGCCTTACCACCTTAAAGATGAAGTTTTTTGCCTCCGTCAATCTATAAACAATACAGCTTTTTGTTTAACGGATTGCACCTAACATCATTTCACATGGGGTTACTTCATACTTTACACACAAGTTCTACCTCAGAATACTCACCACTACATACAAAAATACCACATGTGTAATTTTACATGCCTTATATTGCTACTCTAAATGATGATATTTTACAGAAATAAAACAAGATATTGATTTATAATGATACTTTACCATTTTGCATGTTGAATGAGGACCTCGAATATCGTAAGATTCTCTCATTCCAAACCTGTTCCATGTTAAATCAATCAAAACCATCCGCTTGCACATTACAAGTAGAGAGAGCTATGTGGATAAAAACTCTGTGTAAGAAAGAACTAAAAATGCCTCTTACGAACGGTTTGAGCTAAGGGTTGTCCGGATATTGGACAGAATGGTGCCCCCAGCGCTTGTTACTTCACAAGCATAAAGAAGGGAAGCTCAATAGATTTACCGTTATACCATTCATGATCTACGTCGTGGAATAGGCTTGGATGCCTTAAAAGATGTCTCTTTAATGATAAACATAAAACAATGGATTTCAGTAGAGATTTTATGATCGTTCATGAAAAACTAACAAAAGAAAAAGTTTCCTTTTAAAGAAGATCTATACTAGCCCTACTGGTATGCAATTATCTATCAAAAAAATAAAAAGTTGAAATCAATCTAACCGCTCTAAAGCAACAAATATTTTTTTCTGCGCTGCACGCAGTTCTACAACCCTGTTCCGCTCACGCTCAACAATTTCTGCTTTTGCATTTGCTATAAATTTGGGATTGTTTAACTTAAGCGATATTTTTTCAATATCTTGTTCAATTTTACTGACATCCTTCCTCAAACGAACACGTTCAGCCTCCAAATCAATCAACTGTCCTAATGGTAAACAAAAAACAGCCTCTCCCAAAATCATTTGTGCTGATATTTCCGGAACTTTATCAGAGAAATCAATAACTTCAATACGCGCTAATTTTTTTAGAAGTGCATCATAACGCTTCACACGCTCTCGCGTTACTTCCCCTCCTTCAACAACAACAAGAGGTGCTTGTGTCGCCACTGGAATATTCATTTCAAAACGTACAGACCGAATCCCTGTGACGACATCAATAAGCCAATTAATATCATCAGCAGCTTCTTCATCTATCAATGTTTCCTCTGGCCATTTTGTCAATGCGAGCATATCCTCACGCTTGATGGCTTGCGTTTCTGTAAGATACCACAACTCTTCCGTCATATAAGGCATAAAAGGATGAAGAAGTTTATAAACTTCATCTAAAACCCAAGCAGTACAAGCTTGAGCCTCATTTTTAGCATCTTCATTTTCCCCCTGAAAAATAGGTTTGAGAAGCTCCAAATACCAATCACATAATGTATTCCAAATGAAACGGTAAAGAGTGGCAGCTGACTCATTAAATTTATAGTGTTCAATACCAGTCGTAACTGCTGAAATTGTTTTAGATAACTCTGTTAAAATCCAACGATTAAGCGCCAGTTTTGCTTGTTCTGGTTTAAAAGCTGGATCATGCTTCACACCATTCATCTGTGCAAATCGGGTAGCATTCCACAATTTCGTAGCAAAATTACGATAACCAGCAATACGGGAAACATCAAGTTTTACATCACGACCTTGTGCTGCCATAATAGCTAAAGTAAATCGAAGTGCATCAGCACTATATTGATCAATAAGCTCTAAGGGATCAATAATATTTCCCTTTGATTTTGACATCTTTGCACCCTTTTGATCCCGTACAAGAGCATGCACATAAACCGTTGGGAAAGGAACGTCACCCATAAAGTGAAGTCCCATCATCATCATACGAGCAACCCAGAAAAAAATAATATCAAATCCTGTCACAGATAAAGATGTTGGGTAAAAAGTAGATAATTCAGTCGTTTTATTTGGCCATCCTAATGTTGAAAAAGGCCAAAGAGCTGATGAAAACCAAGTATCTAAAACATCCGGATCACGGATTAATTCAACAACCTCACCATAATGAGCAAAAGCTGAATCTAAAGCCTCTTTTTCACTTTTTTCAACAAAAACCGTTCCATCAGGACCATACCAAGCAGGAATCTGATGTCCCCACCATAATTGGCGAGAAATGCACCAAGGTTGAATATTTTCCATCCAATTGAAGTACGTCTTTTTCCAGTTATCTGGAACGAACTGCGTTTTGCCTTGTTGAACAGCCTCTATCGCTGGCTTTGCTAATTCAGCAGCATGAACATACCATTGATCTGTCAAAAAAGGCTCAATAGGGACACCACTGCGATCTCCATGAGGAACCATATGGGTATGATCATCAACAGAAGCTAAATATCCCTGTTCTTCCATCAAAGAAACAATCTTCTGGCGAGCAACAAAACGATCAGATTTATCGAGATTTTCTACTAACATTTTTAATTCATCTGATAAAATCAAACCATCGAAAAATGCTTCATTTTCACGAAGAAAAATCTCGGCTTGCTGGGTAAAAATATTGATCAAGCGTAAATGATTACGCTGTCCTACTTCAAAGTCATTAAAGTCATGAGCCGGTGTGATTTTTACAGCACCACTTCCAGCCTCAGGATCAGCATGGCTATCACCAACAATTAATAACCTACGACCAACAAGCGGCAAAAGAGCATTTTTACCGATAAGATTTTTATAACGCTCATCTTCAGGATTAACAGCAATTCCTGTATCACCAAGCATTGTTTCTGGTCGTGTTGTCGCCACTGTTATATAAGTTGTCGCATCATTTGGATCAAAAATTTTACCTTCAAGTGGATATCTAAAGTGCCACAAATGTCCTTGAACTTCTTTTTGCTCAACTTCAAGATCTGAAATAGCTGTCAACAATTTAGGATCCCAATTGACGAGGCGCTTATCCCTATATATCAACCCTTGCTTATAAAGCGTGACAAAGACTTCACGAACCGCCTGCGACAACCCCTCATCCATTGTAAACCGCTCACGCGACCAATCACATGAAACCCCAAGGCGACGCAACTGGTTTGCAATAACGCCTCCAGTTTCATAACGCCATTCCCAAATACGCTCAATAAACTTTTCTCTCCCCATTTCTTGACGCGTTGGCTCTTGGCGTTCTGCAAGTTGACGCTCCACTACCATTTGCGTAGCAATTCCAGCATGATCCATACCAGGCTGCCACAACACATTTCTGCCACGCATCCGCTGAAATCTAACTATTATATCTTGAATTGTCGTATTGAGCGCATGCCCCATATGAAGTGAGCCCGTAACATTAGGAGGAGGAAGCATAACGCAAAAAGGTTCTGCACCGCTTTTAGAACCAGCTCCCGCTTTAAAAGCCCCACGAGTCTCCCATCTCTTTGCAACCCGTTGCTCTATAGAGGCAGCATCATAGTTTTTTTCTAACATTCTATCCATCCATAACGCCGCTGAAAAACACAATATATGATCAAAACCTGATCAGAATCTCGTGAATCTCAGCCATTCACTAGAGAGCTCGCAAAATCGCAAACAAAATCCCCATAAAATGAAAAACATAAAAATAATTAAGACGATTTTTTAATCGCCTTCACAATCTCTTCACGCAAAATATCTTCCAGCAAAATAGGCAATTTAGACTGTAACCATTCTGCTATAGCCGGACGCAACACATCCTTTGCAATCTTTTCTGCAGAAGAAATACAATATGCAGACAATTCCACATGACCATCCCTTCCTGCGTCTGACTGTGATTTCCTTATCTCATCTTCATATTCTTTTGCTTTATAAACAGAATTCCGTTCTTCAGAAGAAAGCTTCATCTTTTGCATATCCATACCAACTGTATTATTTTCTGCCTCTATATCCTCTTTTTCTTGCGTTATTTTCCCCCCTTGATTTTCAGAAGAAAGACCAATACGATCAGCTAAAGCTTTCATAGCATCATCAACCGATAAGGTTGTATCATAAATACCCTCGGATGCAACTTCTGAAGCATTCACTGCAACATCTTCATTTAAAAAGTGATCAGATTGAACCGCATTTTCTTCGATTATTTCACGAATAGATGTTAAAATTTCATCCATACTTGGCTCACGTAACACGCTTGAACTCTGTACCATACTTTACAACCTCTCAAAGACGCAACAACAAATAGAATCATATTTTCAGTGTATGCAAAAGAATTATAAGATCAACATGCCTCCTACGATATTTTCAAATATGCTTGTCATAAAGAGGGCGCTACACACAGTTTTCTACACTTAGTAAAAATAATATCTCGCCGCAATATCTTTCAACATATTCAACTGTTGATTTACTAATCTTTTAAAAACTAAAATAATTTAATAAGATTCAAAGAGATACTTTTATGTATTATCGGATATATTTAATTGTTTTTAAACCTAAATAACTTGCAGTCAATTTACCAATAGAAGATTGAACACTATAGCTCGCCACAACAGCATTACGCTCTGCCATTGCAAGCGCAATCTGAGCATTAATCAATAGAGTACGAGAATTTAAAACATCCAGCGTCGTTGCTTGCCCTACGCGATTTTCTTGAACACGACCTTTCAGAGCAATTTCAGCAGCACGAACACTTTCACGGTAAGCAACAACAGATGAGCGTGCGCCCTCCAACTGAAACCAAGCAGAAGTAAGTGCTTGTCGCGTATTACTATGCGCCAAATCGAGTTGAAGCTGCGCCTGTCCAAGCTGTTCCCTTGATTGGCGAATTTGCGCAGACGTACGCCCTCCTTCAAAGATTGGGACACTTACTGACAACCCTATCGATTTAGAAACGCCATCTTCTCCAACCCCGCTGTAGATTCGATTATAAGATGCAGTTGCAGAAAAATCAACTTTAGGGAGCAATGCCCCTTCTTTCGCCTTTACATTATAAACACTCGCATCGACTAAATATTTAGCATAAAGGATTGCTGGATGCATCACAACGCTCATTTGGTAAGCCATATCAAGGTTGACGGGAAAATCTTTGGCTACAGGTGGGCGTTTTAACTTTTCAGGATCAGAACCAATAACTTGTCGATACACTGCCTCTGCTGCTTTTACATCAGAACGAGCAAGACTCAGCTCTGAAACCGCCACGGAACGTGCAGCTTGAGCTTGAGCAAGATCAACATGCCCTCCTTCACCCACATCAAATTTTGCTTTATTTGAACGAACTTGTTCCTCAAGAGCTGCCAAATTTTCTCTCCGAAGATCGGCAACACGACGTGCGTGATAGACATTAGCATAAGCGGTCACCGCCTCCAGAAACGTATTTTGTTCAACATTACGAAGATATTCACGCTGGGCCTGCAACTTAACTTGAGCTGAAGAAAAGATATTTTGCGTGATAAAACCATCAAATAATCTTTGATTTAATCTCACTCCTATAGATCCAGAAGTGACATAAGGACCTGTAAAAGACTTATTGCGCCCATAGTTCCCAACCCCCTCAACCTGTGGCAATAGCCCCGATCGCGCAATGACAACATCATCACTGGATATACGCACAGCTGCACGTTCACTATTCAACTTAGCATTATATTTATAAGCCTTAGAAAAGGCATCCATCAATGTTTCAGCACAAACAGCCTCTGATAGAAAAACACTCAACACCAGCAATAAACACGCCTGAAACTTCTTGTTTACTCTAAACATAATACACACAATAACAAACCCCAAATAAATTACAAAATTATCTTTTATTCACAAAACAAACAAGCACTAAAACACAAAACCAGGTGTTTTGAAAAAACAAGGAAGAGGCTTTACAGCGAGGTTAAAAGCACGACGAGCCGAGATGATCCCATCTTCTTTTATATAGATTTGTGCAACAGCAGCATTTCCATGCCCTTCAACCACAACAAGACGTCCACAGTCTTTCATTTGATCAAAGATACCTTGAGGAATAAAATCAACAGATCCCTCAATGAAAATCACGTCATAAGGTCCCTCAACGGCATATCCTTGCTCTAATGGACCATGAACGACAACCACATTATCACATTGATTCCGTTCTAAAGCTTCAAGAGCACGTTCAAAGAGAGATTTATCACTTTCCAGCGCAATCACAGACCCTGCAAGTTTTGCAAGCAACGCTGCACAATAACCACTATTTGCACCAATATCTAAAACAACATCTGATGATTTTACAGCGGCAAGCTGTAGTAATTTCGCTAGAGACGCAGGTTTCATCAAATAGCGTGCAGGAACCCCATCTTGCTCTGGACATAGAACAATATCAGTATCAAGATAACTTAACACTTTCATATCTTCCGATACAAAATCTTCACGAGATACCGTTAAAAAGGCTTCAAGAACTGATAAATCCGTTACATCGACTGTACGAATTTGATTGTCAACCATTTTGCGACGAAGCTCAGCAAAATCTGCAACCATAACGAATATTTTCTCCTAACCTACAAAAAACAAACAAAACAGCGACAATAAGGGATAAAGATCTCTTAAACTATGGGCGTTACAAAAAAGGATACTACAGTCAACAATTAGATTTTAACTGTATAATCTCTCATACAAAAGTGTCTTCACAAGAATAGAGGGAAATAATCTATTTTCCTATACCTCATCTCCCTTAAAAGCCGTTTCGTTTAAAATCGGCTGGAGGCCTCGCCCGGAATCGAACCGGGATACAAGGATTTGCAGTCCTCTGCGTAACCATTCCGCCACGAGGCCTCGTCAACAAACATAAAGGTTTCAATAAGGGAAGGCAACGCATCCGTCAAGGTGTAGAAATCTTCTCTCGCCTTTTTTCCTCTTATTACACAATTTATCATATTTTTTTAAAAAAAGTAATTTTATCCTTTGCAAATCAGTATTGCTTTGCTATAGCCTTTTCAACGAGATGATTGGGCACCATTCCCCGGTAGCTCAGCGGTAGAGCAACCGGCTGTTAACCGGTTGGTCGCTGGTTCGAATCCGGCCCGGGGAGCCACTTTTCTTTTATTCCACGTAGTTTATTGTTTTTTCTAAAGTTTTTAGACATGAGGGATTCGTTAATAAAAGTAATGGAATAGGATTTTTGCAATAAAGTAGAAACGCAATATCCTACGGGATGTGTTTTTTGCAATGAACGCAAAAAGCGATTGATTCATTTTAAATACTTTTTTCAAACTACCGCGCCTTTATAAGAGGACACTGCAATTATTTGCACATTATAAATTACGATTTCTTTCATCAGAGATGAATTATTAAGCTCCATCAGCAATGAATCGGTCTCATATATTTTTTCCCAAAGAAAGAATGATTTGTACTCAATAAAGGAATTAAACTTAAAAACCTGCTCATGAAGCAATCATTTTGAAAAATGAAAGAAACAACAATCAAGGTCATATATTATCTCCATACACCCCACATAACCTCCTCCCCATCCTAAAAGCAAAAAAACATAAAACAAGTCTGTAAACACTCCGACGTCTTATCTAACAGGTTATTTCTCCTGCTAACCACTTCAACGCTTTACAAACAACCTTGCCTTGTTCACCACACTGTCATAAAACATTTAATACATAAAATCTTATAGGCTTTATATCCCCCAAATAATAGTTTTACAGTAAAAACCAAGATAACGAGCTAAATTGTTAAGAATCCTGGGAAAGCCTTCAGAAATCATGACATTCTCGCTATTGTATTATGCAGTCACATGCTTTTTTAAAGAGATATCTCTTAAATCCGCCAAGACTCTTTCACAATGACACCCGTAAATGGTATAAAATGAAATCGATTGATCAGCCCCATCTTTATTTATAATAAAAGCCATACCATCGTACTATTTTCCAACTCTCAATCTCAGCAATCCCCCATTGCCTTGGAAAGAGTTTATAAAAATTATTTTATTTATTTTTCAAATGATTATCTATATGACAACTTCACACATCACGTGCAAGCGAATACTTTTGATTGATCCGCATAAATAACTTCAAAATGAAAAAAATACGATATAATGAATTATTCAATATATAAAACAATGAGTTATTATTAGACATCAATTTTAAAATTAAAAGTTATCATTAAAGATAAAACACATCCTTTATAAAAATAGTTTTATATAAATAAAATCTACTTTTATTCCCATTTAAAAAAATAGGAATAAAGCAAATAAATAATTGCCTCTACAATAAAGATTTTTAATAAATCCAAAAAGTTAGAAGTTTTCATTTCTAAAAAATGAAAACCTCTAAAGGATCTTCTTACTTTGACAAGAGTATTTTATAGCTCTTTTCAATTGAGAATAAATCAACAAAAGTAAAAAATCTCCAGTACATGATCTTTTTTCAAGACTTTATCTAAGCAGCCCTCTTAACTGATTTTCGAAAACGAAGAGGCTTTGCACGCTTTACTACTGCTTTTGCTTTTTTATGCCTCTCATTTTGAGGTGAAGAATTCTTTCGTTGCAACTGTGCAGCATCATCTTTTCGACTTACAAACTGTTTTTGACGTTTAGATTTTTTAAAACGGCGTTCCTTATCATTTGCTTTTTCTCTACTTTCTCGCACAATTGGCTTTTCTGGAAACGCTGCAAATTGTTCTGGAACAGACTCAGCCACCAATTTCATACGAATCAAGCGCTCTATAGCACGCAAGCGGGACCTTTCTGTCTTCTCATCAAAAAGCGTAAGTGCTTCACCTGATGCACCATTGCGTCCTGTACGACCAATACGATGCACATAACTTTCAGCTTCATCTGGTAAGTCGTAATTAATAACGTGGCTTATCCCTGGTATATCAATACCGCGTGCAGCAATATCTGTTGCCACTAGGATCTGCACAGATCTTTCACGAAAAGCTTTTAAAGCAGACTGGCGAGCACCTTGTGATTTATTTCCATGAATTGTTGCGACTAAATATCCTACCTTTTCTAAACTACGTGTGACAGCATCTGCCCCATGTTTAGTTCGAGTAAAAACAATAACCGAATCAAAAGCTGGATTTGTCAAAAGTTTACTTAAAACATTCTTTTTTTCATTCGTAGGAACACAATATAATTTTTGGCAAATCTCTACAGCCGTAGTACCTTGAGGAACAACTTCAATTTTAACCGGATCATTGAGCAAACATTTTGCAAGCACAGCAATTTCCCTCGGCATTGTTGCAGAAAAGAGTGCTGTCTGACGCTCTTGATGCAAAAGCTTTGCAATTTGCTTAACATCATGAATAAAACCCATATCCAACATACGATCTGCTTCATCCAAAATCAAAAAACGAGATTGGGAAAGATCAACACACTTTTCACGAACAAGATCTCTTAAACGCCCTGGAGTCGCTATCAAAACATCCACACCTGCTTCCATACGTTTAATTTGTTTTAAACGTGATACGCCCCCAAAAATAAGACATGTTGAAAGATGTGCTCCTTTCGCCACAGTGCGAATCGTTTCATCAATCTGCACAGCAAGTTCACGCGTTGGAGCTAAAATCAAAGCGCGTGCAGTTTTAGGGCAGCGTTTATCACCTAAAGCCAAAATCTGACTTAAAATAGGCAAACTAAATGCCAAGGTTTTTCCAGAACCTGTCTGAGCAACACCTAAAATATCGTGTCCTTTCAACATCACTGGAATAGCTTGTTCTTGTATAGGTTTAGGTTTACTCATCCCAGCAATGAGTAAATTTTTAATCAAAAGAGTAGGCAAACCTAACTTTGTAAAAACATTTTCTTCTTTTATAGGCAAAATAAAATCTTTCCTTAGCTGAAGAACTCAAAAGAAGTAACCATCTGAACTCTCCACTCAAGAATCCGCGCAAGAGAAATCCCTGACATTTTAAATGAAGCAACGCCTAAAAAGCGGCTTGCGCAACTCATGAACACCTTGAAATCAAGATAAAGGCGTATAAACCTCACTTTACAAAAAGCCAACAAACCAGCCTAAATGCCTTCATCTCTATTATCTTTGGATTATGATAAAAAAGCAAGAACTTTACGAAATACATTTATCATGAATAAAAACAATATTTAGATCGTTTACTTTTTGATGATTGTGTCCATCGGTAAATGTACCTTGATAAAATCAGGATAAATCTCGAGAAAAACTGGATTTTGTAAAGTTTTTTGACCGCCATAAATTAAATACCATTGGTTTTTATCAAAAATCGCCAAAGTTTTATATTGAATGATGTGATCTTTCATCTCAAGAACTGTTGGAATTAAAGCATACAAAGTACCGTTATCAGTTTGTAAATACTCTATATTTTCTTTATCTAAACAATAAGCACCAGAAGGCAACCCCTCAAATTTCTTATGCAACTGTTGAAGAAAATCACTACGTAAAGCACTCTCTGTTGTATTCAATCGATGTGCCATCTCTTTATAAAGCCGCTCAGGCATATAACGAGAAATAGGCATAAAATCCCCATTTTTTATAGCATTATTGACATCAACAACGACTCTTGAAAGTTCATCTTTTTGTACTATTGTTGGCTGAGATGCTAAACTCTGTTGATTAACAATCAAAAAGAAAAATAGACTCAGCACCGAATAAAAAATAGGTTTCATCATTATACTTCTTGTTTTAGTAAAATTTCAGTTTCTCAAATAACAAAATCAAATAACGTTTGATCATCAGTAATATCACGATAACGCCAACCTAACGCTTGAAATTTTTCCTCTAAAAGACAAAAATTACCGTATTTTTTTGTTTCAATCGCAACCAATACAGAACCAAAGTTTCTCGCTGACTTTTTAAGATATTCAAAACGTACGATATCATCATCTGGTGATAATGTGGAAAGAAAATGACGCAATGCACCAGGATGTTGCGGAAAACTAAAAATAAAATATTTTCTCAACCCTTGGAAACGTAAAGAACGCTCTTTAATTTCTGGCAAACGCTCAAAATCAAAATTACCTCCTGAAATAACGAGAAGAATTTTTTTCCCCTTTAACTCTTGAGGAGGAATACTGTTAAGCGCATCAATCGATAAAGCACCAGCCGGTTCCAGAACCACACCTTCAACATTAAGCATTTCAACCATCGTAGAACAAACGCGGTTTTCAGGAACCGTAATGACAGAATCAGGGGGAAATTGCTTTAGAATTGTATAGTTTAGAGCACCAATTTCAGCCACAGCAGCACCATCTACAAAAGTGTCAATGCTTTCAAGCTTGACGCGTTTTCCACTCTCCAAACAAGCAAGCAAACTTGCAGCTCTTTGCGGCTCAACAAAACGAAGCTTTGTTTTCCAACCATATTCATGTAAAAACTTGCTCACTCCACTTGCCAAACCACCCCCCCCCTACCGGCACAATCATCAAATCTGGCTCACTTTCTCCATTGAGTTTTTTCCATTGTAAAGCAGCTTCACAAAGCACTGTTGCCTGCCCTGTAATAATGCGAATATCATCGAAAGGTGGAGCCATTACACCACCGCTCTCTACGACAAAGGATTGCGCAGCTTCATAACATTGATCAAATGTTTCACCAACCAAACGAATATCAATGAATTCTTTACCAAAAATACGTGTTTTTTCAATTTTTTGTTGTGGCGTTGTCATAGGCATGAAAATCACGCCTTTACGTTTAAAATAACGACAAACAAAAGAAACCCCTTGCGCGTGATTCCCCGCTGAAGCACAAACAAATGCAGAATCTGGTGATATACAGCTAAGCATTTCTGAAACAAAATTGAAAGCACCACGAATCTTATAAGACCGCACCGGTGTTAAATCTTCACGCTTTAAATAAATTTCTGCATCATACTTTTGACTAAGAAAATCATTTCTTTGAAGTGGTGTTTCAGCAAACACGTGATGCAATCCCACCATAGCTTTTGTGACGTCTTGAATAAATTGACTCATAACACTAATCATTTCATACTTTATTTACATTATAAAAGCTTTTTCTATCGATAAAGGAAACTATTGTCAGTCAAAATTTCACTAAAAAATGAAAAATGTTTCTTTTGTCATTAATTCTTGATTCAATAAAAGATATAGCTTATGAGAGAACTCACATCGCGGACGTGATGAAAACGGTAAACATAGCAGACTTAAAATCTGCCGGTCGAAGACCTTGCGGGTTCAAGTCCCGCCGTCCGCACCAGATTATCTTAATCTCTCTTATTTTCCAATGATTTATTAAAAATCAAAAAAAATTAAAGCACCTTCTAAACCACCTTTCGTAACTTTATTATAACGCTATAAGACGGCACCGCGGTGGTACTAAAATACGAATCATTGCTGCTTTTTGAGGTACCTTTTTAGCACTTTGACCTCCTCCTCGTCTTTATAGGATGGAGAGGCAATCAATATTGCTAATTTGGGATTGGCTTATACTCTTCATGACTCTTGTAAAACGACGCAAAAGCTCAGAAAAGAGATAGATGCAAAAGACAAAATAATAGATAAAGAAGCTGAAATAATACGTGCACAAAAAGATGTGATTCAAAAACAAGAAGAGTTAATTCGAAAATCAACTGCTTCTAAGATTATTTTTCCTCGAATGGCAGTAAAAAATTGGCCCAAAAGTAGTTTCAAGTACTTTCTCACGACCATTTTTTCAAAACAGGCAATCACAACACGCTCTGTCATAGCGCACATATAAATACGCAACAGCCTTCATGGGGGAAGATGATCATCAATACACAAACCGTTCTCTGCCTTGATCTAGATCTAAGACAGGCTGGGCGATTTCTCGTGTAGACAGCAGTATAACAAGTGGCACTTGTCAATTTTGAATTTTTTCGTTTTCAAGGCGATAGTAGGCGCTATTTGCGTTTTCAGCAATGGCTTACAAAAATGAAAATCACAACAGATAAAGTCAATGCCTCACAAGAAAAGATGATTAAGACGGTGTGTGCAAAAGAATACAATCCAAAAGATGACAACGAAGCAAATGCTTTAGCAATTTTATATTTAGTTAAAGAAGGGAATGCGCATGTCTAATGCAATGCCATGGATAAGATTCCTTTTGAATGACTGGAACAGTGAGATAGATGGAATGACATGAGAACAAAGGGGCATTTATATAACGCTTTTCATTCGCATATATGACAAAAAAGCACCAATTAAAACAGATTTTGAAATGCTTGCCCGCGCTTGCAATTGCTCGCAAAAAAGTTTGCAACTATTGTCGAATATCTCATGAAGAATGGTAAATTTCTTGAGAAAGATAATGGTTTGTCGAATACGCGCATTGAAGAAGAGCTAAAAGATTTTACTGATAAAAAAGCGCCCATATCGCAAATTCATAGTGAGGCTGGAAAAAAGGTGTACAATAAAAAACGCTATAAAAAACATTTTAATGATTTTGCTGAAGCAAACGCTAAGCAAAATCAAGCTATAAAGAACCAGAATAAGAATATATATAAACTAAAACTATCATTTTAGCAAAAAAAACTGCTTCTGAAAATTTAGAAACAAACGAACAGGTTGACGAACTAACATAGGTTGCTGCTGTTGAGACCACATCAGAGCAAATCGAAATGGGTGTAGAAAACCAACCTTCCATTCACGAGCAAGAGAACATTACGAAAAAAGCTAAACGGGTTAGAAATGACAGTGGCTGTCGTACCCCTGATGATTTCGAACCTGTTTATGATTTCGCAATCGAAGAGGGATTGCCTCCAGAGCGTATCAAAGCCGAAATGGCAAAATTTCGAGATTTTTGGAAAGCTAGAACAGGCAAAGATGCACGCAAAACGGATTGGAAAGCAATGTGGCGCAACTGGGTGCAAAAAGCTATCGAGGATTTAGAGAACGGAAAAAACTATGGAAATCACTCTCAAAGGCAAAAAAGTGTAGATGAACGCATCTCAGACAGTATCCTTGATATCGGGCCTCGAGGTCACTTTGAAACACATTCACGAGATGATAACTCTGGAGTTTCCTTTAGTTTTGAAAAGTGGCAAGCATTGACACAACAGCAGGAAGCGATTGCCTTAGAAGCGTGTGATCAACTTCACGAATTGTTTTCAATAAAAGTGAGTAAAGAGGACATAACCAAGGCAATTCGGATGCTTTCGGTGTGGTTTAAAAATTTCGCAACAGACAGATCATGAAGGTATGGCGCTTACCTATGGAATGGTTTTGGAAAGTGTTTCTGCGTGGTCACTCATAAAAACGGTTAAACGGATTTTATGCGATGAGTTAGAAGGTTTATCGGATACGTTTTTTCCAAGCACTCGTGAGTTAGTAAGATTATGTCGTGATTTGAAAAATAGTCTTTTGACGAAAGCCAATCTTGTACACTAGGCTGTTTTGAACACCCGTGAAAAAAGGCTGAAAGAAAAGGCAATGAGAGAGAATTCAAGACCACTCACGTTGGTTGAAAAGCAAGTGAAAAACACTGCAAATTAGCAAACTAATGAAAATTGCTGATCGTTTTGTGATTGGATGTGCATTTAAATCGACAAAATGGCACCGTACAGAGTGATTTAAAGATTTTATGATAAAAAACCTATCTTATAAAACGCTCTGTACGGTCAAATTTGAGGCAAATAGACAAATTTGTAAAATTAGGATTAAAGTATGTTCATTTTAAAACATCTATTCTTAAAAAACCGTAAACAACCCATGCGAAAGAGGTTTGTTGCAACGGCAGTGGGTATGCCCCATGGGGGATGGGACAGAGGAGTATTTTTACAACCTCTACGAATACGAAGACGGCACAAGAGAGTGTGAAAAGTTTGATGGTGGTCAGTATTACAAAACACCTAAGAATGCGGATTTTAGTACCAAAGCGCAAGTAAAAGCATGGGTTTACGGTGGTGATATTCCGAAAAGCATTCTCAATTACGAACCTCTTATAGACGAGATCAACAGAGAGATCAAAAAATTATCGAAAACCGCAAGAAATAAATATGTTTACAGATAAGCAGCTAAGAGCCTTGTTTGGTATTATAACTTTTATATTTTTATGTTTTTCAGAAATTAAAAAAATATTGACTTTATTCAGAGTATATTGCGTATTGCTCTAAATGCGCTTCTTAAACATTTGCACAAAAGCATTAAAAGCTATTGAATCATGGACTTTATGTTATATTTTTATATAATATTAGAGAGGGCGTTTTATGCACAACAAAATTACGTAAAGTTGGAGGATCCGTTATGCTCTCTATACCGCCTGCATTGTTTGATGTTCTTCATCTTACTGAAAATATGCAAGTGGGTTTGGCTATTGATAATGGACAATTGGTTGTAAAACCACAAATATCGCAAAATTACACTCTTGAAGAATTGTTAGCCGAATGTAATCCTTCGGACGATTTTGCGGATAAAGATGTAGAGTGGTTTGATGCTAAGCTTATTGGCAGAGAGCTCTTGTAATGAAGCGAGGTAAAATTTGATTTGTATCGCTTGACCCAACCTCTGTCTATGAGAAAAAGGAACGCGTCCTGTACTGATTGTGTCACCGGAGGCGTTTAATCGTTTAACAAAAACACCCATTGTTTTGCCCATTACGAGTGGAGGAAATTTTGCTAGAATAGCAGGCTTTGCTGTTTCATTGGTGGGAACAGGGCTGCATACAACAGGTGTGATACGCTGTGACCAACCGCGTGCTTTAGATATAGTAGCGCGTAATGGAAAAAGAATGGAAACTATTCCATATATAATTATGGATGAAGTCTTAGCAAGGTTATCAACATTTCTTACTTGAATTTTTTCTACACTTTTAAATGTTTAAAAACACCAACTTTAGGTAAAAAGTAAAAAAGCATAAGATCATGATTTTTTTCTGCTGACAATCAGCTAATCAATTTTTCACAGAATAAAAATCAATATTTGACTAATGATGTCATTAATTATGACTCAAAAGGAGCCATAATGAAAGCTGTCATCACTACGTCAATGTGTGTTGTTGGAGACAATAAAAGCGCTGTTCGCTTTGAACCATTACCCCCAATAATCCATTTGTTGAAGTTTCTAATCAGGTCTACGCACGTCTCAAGCGCGCCAATGCTGCAAAACCTTTTGTTGACGTCAAAACAACAGCAAAACCTAAAAAGACAGTTGAACAAATTAAGCAGATAGAACAAGAAGTAGCACAAACATTATCTGAACCAATGACTGAAGAAACCTTACTCGAAAAACCAAAAGCATCTAAAGCTTCCAAGCCATCAACACCTACTCTTAAAAAGGCTTAGACGTTGAAGTTAATCATCCACCAAAAATGGTATCTTCAACAGGTGAAGGATACCTTCACCAGTCTTCAAGCACCACACCTTAATTGGGCTTTGCGTAATGCTCTAAACACCGCAGCAAAACAGTCGAACGCTTTACTGAAAAGCAAATTGCCGATGTTACATCTGCCCAATCAAAGCATGTTAAGCAAGGTATTTATATTAAAGAAAAGGCGACAGCAAGGTTTCTTGAGACAGATATCATTCGTTCTGGAACACCGATACTTCTTAAATTTTTTAAAGCAAAAGAACAAAACGCGGCGTGACTTACACAACTGTTTGGAAAAAAACAAATCTTGCCCATGTTTTTATCAAGGATGGGAGTTTTCCAAAGCGTGTTGATTTAAAAAAGATGAAGGGTAATGTTTTTCAAAGAGCGGATGGAGATCAATTCCCCATTGCAAAACAAGAGGAACCCTCAATTGCTAGGGTGATGTCAAAGCCAGAGATTACAAGTGCTATTGCACAATATGCCAATGAAAGATTAACCAAAAATATACAGAGACAACTTTCTCGTCAAGAATACGCTGCTAATAAGAAAGGCTAGATCATGTTCTCAAGCTTTATCTATATCTTACATATCCTTATGAGTTTATGCATTACACACTTTGATTGCAATTTTAAAAACAGATTATCACTTATGCTTTGTTTTTCCATAAAAAAGTCAATAAAATCAATATAAAAGGTACTTCTCAGCGGGTTGGCTTCGTTGCGGGACAGGCTAGTGCGAACTATCGCTAGCGACAGAATTTTCAATTTGACTGTACATTGTACACTTAACTCATTGATAGATAACAATTTCAATATGTACACTGTACAGTATGTGAAACGTTTTCTTAGCAAAAAGTAATTTTTGTTGCTGAACAATTCTATAGTAATAGGTATTTTCGAATCAGGTGCCTCAAAACAACTAGCGGATTAGTTGCCGAAATAACTAATCTTCCGCAATTTAAAAGCTTTAACTCATTGTATGCTACATGCATATAATAGCTTTGTCAGGTGTGGCTATACTATATAACACCCTTCGGGGAAAGGCGTAACGACGGACTAGATGCCGTTTTTCTTAGTGCCCAGCACTCTTTTAGAGTGTCATTAAGGAACGTCTAATCGATAGGAGTTCATTATGAACATTCTTAAAAATATCAGAACAAGTCATTGATCCGAAAACCGTTCAAACTGTTAATGCGCGTGAATTGCATACGTTTTTGGAAGTTAAATCGGAATTTAGAAATTGGATAAAAAATCACATTGAGGAGTACAGCTTCCTAGAAAATAAGGCCTTTATAGGTTTCGCTAAAATTTTAGCGAAACCTAAAGGTGGTCGTCCAAGTACAGAATATCACATCATATTAGACATGGCGAAAGAGCTCTCAATGGTTGAACGCAATGAGAAAGGACGCCAAGCACGCCATTATTTTATTGAATGTGAAAAGAAACTAAAAAGCCAATCTACTAATTATGATAGTGATAAACGCTTTGATGATTTTACTATCTTCGCCAACATGTTTTGACAAATTATTCTAAAATCATAGGTATCATCTTTGGTCGTCTTTTAAAAATAGATGAAATCAAAAAAGAGCTTGATCATTACAAATAAGTTACAAAAGAAGCTAAACGCGTTTTAGCAAGATCTGTCGTGAAACTGCTTAGATTTAAAGGAATATGACATACCTCCCCGTTCTCAAAAATGGGGAGGTGGTTTAAAGATCAAGTTTTGAATGGGAGCCCAAACGCATTAAAATCAATCGATCTTGACCAATCAAGCGATAAATCAACACTAAGTCAGGTCGAATATGGTAATCTCGATAATTGCTCCAATTCCCAGTCAATGCATGGTCATGATATCGAGGTTCTAAAGGCGGGTCATTTGCTAATGCTGCAATGATTTGGCGCAAATCAGTATCTAAAAGATGCCGATACCGTCCTTTCATTTCACGATTGAAATCACGTTTGAAGATGGTGGTACGTTCAATCGTCCGCATAGAGATCATCAAATAATTCATCTACAGAATGAAACTTTTTTAAGTTGCCCTCATCCAATTCAGCAAAAGCCGCTATGGTTTCCGCATTGGGTTGAAACAAAAAGGATGGAATAGCTTTATCTTGCGCAATGCGTGTCATCAATACTCTCACGACATCACTTACTGATAAACCAGAGGCTTGAATAACTTGACTAGCAACATTTTGAATTTCTTCTGGTACACGCGCTTGAACCATACGACTGGCAGCCATGATGACTTCTCCTTTCTCAATTGTATTTCAATGTAATACAATTGAAGTATAATTTCAACTGTAAAGCATCATTTTTTAAAGTGGAGAGGTGGTTGATTTAGCAACCGCTTGCTTTTTTAGACTTTCACCCACGTTTACGGCGTTCTTTTGTTACATATTTAAAGAAAGAGGGTGGTAAAACATCTTTAGCTGGCTTTAGACGTGCACGTTCTTCATCTGTCAATGATGGAGAATCCACAGCTTCCAAATCTTCTTTTGTATAGCCACATCTTATTTTAAAGTTTTTTTTGAAAACCAATAATTCTCGTGTGACTTGAAGCGTTTCCGTTTGCATACCGGAATATACACCCGATTATACCGGATCGTCAATTATCTGTTATGCCGTCAAACCTCAAGAGTGGAAAGATCATTAAACCCTACATTCAAATTTATTGATTTTGGCAAATTCGTCTGCTTTTTCAGTTTGTAATATACTAACGTCATAAGCAGCTTGCATGTTAAGCCAAAATTCAGCAGTAGTATCAAAAAAATAGGCTAATCTTAATGCTGTATCTGGAGTCACTGGACTATTTTCCGCAATAATACGTTCTATCCTCGTGCGTGGAACATTTAATGCTTTTGCAAGGGCATAAGCAGAGAGAGCATATTCTTTTAAATATTCCTCCCGTAAAATTTCTCCGGGATGTATAGCAATATAATTTTTCATCTCGACCTCCTACAGATCAATGATAATCTACGATTTCAACTTCATAGGCGCCATTAGAACGCCATTCAAAACAAATACGAAACTGGTCATTAATACGAATAGAATATTGACCTTTACGCTCTTCTTTCAATGCTTCTAAACGATTTCCTGGAGGACTGCGCAAATCTTTGAGGTCAACTGCTTTATCGAGCATAAACAATTTTCTTTGGGCTATACGTACTAGAGTTGTTGGAAAACCTTTAAGCGGATTACCTTCTAAAAGATCTTTACAACGCTTATCCGCAAAAGATTCAATCACCAAATCACCTTCATTCGCTCTTTTATGTATCATAGCATGATACTAATCTAAAAAAAGGATGAATGTTGAAAAATATTTAGCAATAGGTGCAAAATGACCAAGAAGCATCGTGAGGGTCTATCGGTTCGTGCGTTTGCGAAGAAGATGGGTGTTTCACATAATGCGGTGGTTTCTCGGATAAAGACAGGTAAATTTGATGCGGCTCTTTTTGAAGATGGTTCTGTCAATGAAGCCCTTGCCACAAGCATCTGGAATGAGAATCCAACAAAGCGCCCTGCTCCATTTTTAGCGCCTGATGGTCAACCGCGGACAAAGATCAAACAAGCCTCTACAGATGGAGCCAATGAATACAAGATAAAACTGGAGCGAATGCAAGTTGCCCTTGAAAGCGAAAAGATTGCACTTGAACGCTTACGCGAAACCACTGTTGATCGAGAAGAAATGAAAAAGGCAGCTCGTGAGTTTGGAAGAGCGCACCGTGATGCTATGTTGAATTTTCCTCATCGTTTTGGTGCAAGCATTGCTGCACAAGTTGGATGTGATGCGGCCAGCCTTATTGGTGCTATTGATTACACTATGAGAACCGCTTTGCTTGAGGCGGTTAATATTCCAGTGCCTTTTCATGATCCTCATTCTCCAGAGTTAGAGAACTTGCAAGAAACGAATAATGGATGACAATGCAGTCGAAGAATTTTTCGCCCATGCCAATAATGCAAGACAACCGGACCCACCGTATACGGTTTCGCAATGGGCGGATAAGAATAGATACCTTAGCACCGTAGCAAGTGCTGAACCTGGATTGTGGAGAACAAAGCGGACCCCCTATTTGCGCGAAATCATGGATAATCTTTCCTCCTACGTGCCAATTGAAACAACTATTGTCATGAAAGGGGCGCAAGTTGGCATGTCAGAGGCAGGATTAAATTTCTGCGGTTATGCTATTCATTATAGTCCAGGACCTGCCCTTTATGTGATGCCAACGGTTGAGACAGCCAAAAAGCTTTCAAAGACGCGGCTTGATCCTATGATTATGGCAAGTGCAGTTTTAAGTGAACGCATAGCCCCAGCACGAGCACGTGACAGCGGGAATACCATGTTTTCGAAAGAGTTTGATGGTGGGGCATTGATGCTTACAGGAGCAAACAGTGCAGCTGGTTTGCGTTCCATGCCTATTCGTTATCTGATTTTAGATGAGGTGGATGCCTATCCTCTCAGTTTTCTTTGAAAGCGATTTTTTGCCTATAGAAATGTCGTTAAAATGTGGCTTTTTGCTTTTCACTTTCAAATCCCCCGCCGGTTGCGAGCACCCTCGCATTAGTATTCCGAGAGCCTGAAAGTATTGAATACGAACCAGATTTTTACTTTTAGTGCTCATAGCACCTAGACATAGAAAAATATCCCATAATTCCGAGACACCCACAGAGTGGGCTCATTTATGATCGAACTTTAGGGCTTTCAGACCCTACTAATCGCTGCGTAGACGAGCAAAATCACTCTTTAAGTAATAAAGTAATTTCAGGAGATTAGCAATCAAAATGAAAATAATCTCAAAAACTATAAGATTGAGCACTCTTCAAAAGAGGATAATGCGAAGGGCTGTCATCGTGGTTAGTCATTAACCCACATAATGCTTCTTTTCCAGAAAACGCAAAACGCGATATAAGAAAAAATGTTGTTTGCAAAGTTTTCTCTTGCCTATACAAAGAGAAAATGAAAAATTTGGAGGGCTCCCATGATAAATGACATCTACTGTGTTGGATACAATTATGTTGAACATGTTCATGAACTAGGTAATGTTGTTGAAGATGAACCTGTTATCTTTAGCAAGCCCAAAAGTTCACTCGTTTTAGGCAATGAAATTTATCTCCCTGATTTTTCCAAAGAAATACATTTTGAAACCGAAATTGTGCTCAAAATCTCAAAGGACGCTTTCATGATCATGGAGGAAGAAGCAGAAGAATGCTATGATGCCGTAGCAATAGGTCTTGATCTCACAGCGCGGGATTTGCAAACAAAACTGAAAGAAAAAAAGCTTCCTTGGCTTTTATCGAAAGGATTTAAAGGCGCTGCATACGTCTCTGACTTCATAAACAAGGAAAAAATAAACAACCCAATAACCTTTGCAATGAAGTTGAATGGCGAAACAAGACAAGTTGGCAATACGAAAAATATGATCTTTAGCTTTGAGAAGATAATATCGTTTTTAAGTCACTACATTCAGCTAAGACGTGGTGATCTCATATACACAGGCACTCCACAGGGTGTAGGAAAACTTTCTCAGTTTGACAGAATAGAATTGTATCTCGAAAATCAATTAATTTCAGAGCTAAAAGTAAAATGAATCATCAAATACTGACCTTTTTCATTGTTTCATTGTTTTTAGTCATCTCACCGGGGCCGAATATGGCCCTTATCATCGATAATGCAACGAGATTGGGAAGAAAGAACGCATTTGTAAACGTTTTAGGATTGTGTACAGCAACATATGTGCATGGGGCATTTTCCATACTAGGTGTATCAGCGCTCATTCTCAACAACAAAACGCTGTTTTTTTTAGTAAAACTCATGGGTGGCAGCTATTTATTATACATGGGCTTTAAATCAATTAAATCTGGAATACACAGCTTAAATTCAAAAGAAAGAAGTTCAACGAATGAAAAGCATGCTACGAGTGAAACAAAGCTTTTAACCAGCTATATGGACGGTTTTTTGACACAAATACTAAACCCCAAAGTATCTATATTTTACATAGCAGCTTTTCCAAAATTCTTAGCTTCTGGAGGTAGCATTAAAAAAGGTTTTGAACTTGTAACCATACATTCTTTCAACATCTTTGCATGGTTTACTTTAATGACCATTTTTATATCATTTGCCAGTACCGCCTTAAAAAAGCAGCGGGTAAAAGGCTCGATTAACATTGCGACAGGAACAGTTTTATCTTTGATAACAAATTGTAAAGTTAATAGAGCAATCTTTTCCTGATTCTGTCTCTCACTGTGAATAGCTCAATCTCTAACAGAGCTTATACAATCCCCAGTTCTTTTTTTCTTTGTATAACTGAATTACGTTGCATTTCTTTATCATATTCTCAAGGACGTTTGTGTAAACTTTGTGAGTTTCTCGCAATATTTTATAAAATGTTACCAATATCTAAACAAAATCCTTATTCATCACTTTTAAAAAAATAAGCTATGATATTCCTCTTTTCGTTTATGAAACAAAAGTAACTTTTTGATTTATGATAGCACCATACAAACAAAAAAATGATTTTAAAAATCATTTTAATTTTCCATTAAAAATTGTTTCTTAAACTAAGATGAGAACTCTCGAGTACTATTTGAGCAAAAAGTAAAACTCTCACCATTATGAATAATAATAAATAATGTACTGATTACAAATAATAAGTTTCAAAAAATTATAAAAACTCCTGACAACTTTCTGAAATAATTTTAAAAGCCCCACGTCTTTTAATGAACAATTTATTTGTTATTAATAACAATAAAAAGCTCCCTATTCAAATATCTGTTACATTATTTAAGAGGACAACATTCTCTTTTTTCAAAAGCATATTCCTAAAACATATTCTTTTCTTTATCCACACAAAATCATAAAAAACGTTTTTTTCCTTTACACCTCATTTATATCATGCTTCGATACGAAATAATGCTTTTTTAGTGTAATTTAATCTCAAAATAATTAAAGGGAACCCCCAAAAAATGAGCTACAAACAAAATTTAAAAGATAATTCTCAGAATAAGTTACAGCGTGGACTACACAACCGACATGTACAACTTATAGCCATTGGTGGTGCTATTGGAACAGGTCTCTTCATGGGGGCAGGAAAAACAATTAGTGTAGCAGGTCCTTCCATCATACTCGTTTATGCTATTATCGGTTTTGCTCTATACTTTGTCATGCGTGCTATGGGAGAATTGTTGCTTTCTAATTCACAATACCGATCTCTTATTGATTTTTCAACCGATATGCTAGGACCGGGAATCGCTTTCTTTGTTGGCTGGAGCTATTGGTTGAGCTGGGTTGTAACTGGAGCTGCTGACATTATTGCCATCATCACTTATATGAACTTTTGGTGGCCAACACTCAATCCATGGTTTACCGTTTTTACCTGCATTAGTGTCTTTTTAATCTTTAACCTCTTTGCCGTGAAACTATTCGGTGAACTTGAATTCTGGTTTGGTCTTATCAAAGTCGTCGCAATTTTAGCATTAATTGTTGTGGGATTTTATATGATCGTTACGGGCTTTACCTCTCCCAATGGTACGGTTGCTTCTCTCAATCACGTATGGAACGATGGCAATATCTTTCCGC
This sequence comes from Bartonella sp. AP258QHHD, assembly GCF_042196145.1. NCBI lineage: Bacteria > Pseudomonadati > Pseudomonadota > Alphaproteobacteria > Hyphomicrobiales > Bartonellaceae > Bartonella > Bartonella sp. AP258QHHD. Next base: position 111,051 of record NZ_JBHIPR010000063.1, on the reverse strand, counting down.
GAGGAATGACAGGTTTTTTTGCTGGATTTCAAATTGCCATTTTTTCTTTTGTTGGTATAGAAATTGCTGGAACAACCGCTGCTGAAGTAAAAGAACCTAAAAAAGTTCTCCCCAAAGCAATTAATGCAATACCGGTCCGTATTGTACTCTTTTACATTTTTTCTCTCGCTGTAATTATGTCTGTCACACCTTGGGATCAAATTGTTCCAGATAAAAGCCCCTTTGTCTCGATGTTTTGGCTTGCAGGCATTCCGATAGCTGCCGGCTTGGTAAACTTTGTCGTTATTACCTCAGCTGCCTCTTCAGCAAATAGTGGTATTTTTTCTACCAGCCGTATGATATATGGACTTGCAACACAAAAAGGTGCCCCTCCAATTTTAGGTAAACTTTCCAGATACCATGTTCCAGCCAATGCTCTATTCTTTTCCTGTTTATGTATTTTAATAGGGTATACAATTGCCTCACTCTCTCCAAGCCTCATAAGTGCTTTTACAATTGTGACAAGCATTTCAGCTATTGCATTTTTATTCGTATGGTCTGTAATTTTGATTAGCTATATTGTGTATCGTCGCAATCGCCCTCATCTACACGCTGAATCCATTTATAAAATGCCAGGAGGTGTTATCATGTGTGGGATAATTTTAGTTTTCTTTGTTTTCATGCTCTATTTGTTGACATTAGAAGCTGATACTCTACTAGCCTTAAAATATAGTATATTCTGGTTTGTTTTCTTAGGTATAATGTATTTTATGTTTGTAAAGAAAAAAATAACTCAAGGTAACAAATAAAGTCTATACATAAAAACATCTCAAAAAAGGGTAATTTTAGTTACCCTTTTTCTACTTAACCTCCTCCCCAAACATCAAAAAACGACGATTCCTACCGGCACCGGTTTGTAAACAATCCGGCTTATTAAGGGGGAATGCTGCTGATCATTTATATGGTTCACCTACATAAGGCTCTATGGGCTAGCCCTGCCCTGAACACTCACCACCCATTCTAAAAATACTTAATGCGTAAAATGTTATATGCTTTATATCACTACTCTACACAACAGTATTTTACTGCACAATAGGATAAGAAACGAGCTATTCTGTAAAAAATTCTCTATAAACTTCACTGACATTGTTTACTAATAAAACATGAGATTTATCTAAAACTTCCCCCCCCCCCAAAAAAATTTATATTCAATTTTTTATCAAAATTAAAAATATAGCTCTAAACAGAATATATCTTAATAGCTATCTGCAATAAAAAAAGATTCTATGAAAATATTTTTCTATTTGTAATAAATTTTAAATATTAATAATCAAATGTAAAATTTAAATATATTTTTTAATGTTTTAAACAATAGTTTAACTATTTAAACTTATTTTATTTATATACAAAGTTTTATATTTAATAAATTTACAATTTTATTTATATTTTTATATAGCTAAAAATATAAATAAATAAATAATTTTAAATATAAAGATATTTATATAAAAAATTACTATAAATAAATATATATTATTATTTATATACAAATAACAATATATATAATATAAATTATATTATGTATTATATATATTACTTATGTATAAAAAATAAAAAATCAAAAAAAATATAATACAATTTATATTTTGTTTATTATATATAAAATAATTATTCCATAAATTAATAATGTTTTTGCTTTATTCACATATAGTAATAGAAAAAAATTCCTTTACTCCTTAACCATAGCGTGTTCCGATAGAAGGAATTACCTTTTTTAGGGTAATTTTTATTTAAAAATAACTAAGGAGAACTCCCCAAAAATGAACAAACAAAATTTAGAAAAAAAACCTAAGAAGAAATTGCAACGTGGACTACATAACCGACACATACAACTTATAGCCCTTGGTGGAGCGATTGGAACAGGTCTCTTCATGGGATCAGGAAAAACAATCAGTGTAGCAGGCCCCTCAATTCTACTCGTTTATGCAATTATTGGTTGTGCTCTATACTTTGTCATGCGTGCTATGGGAGAGTTATTGCTTTCTAATACACAATACCGATCTTTTATTGACTTCTCAACCGATCTTCTAGGGCCATGTGCCGGATTCTTTATCGGCTGGACATATTGGTTGTGTTGGATTGTCACTGGAACTGCTGAAATTATTGCTATTGTCACTTATACACATTTTTGGTGGCCTGAACTCAATCCGTGGATTCCTGTTATAATTGGTCTTATGTCCTTTTTAATTCTTAACCTCGTCGCCGTAAAACTATTTGGCGAACTTGAGTTTTGGTTTGGTTTTATCAAAATCGTAGCAATTCTAGTCCTAATCGTTGTAGGATTTTATATGATCTTTACCGGTTTTGTCTCTCCAAACGGTACGGTTGCTTCTCTTAGCCATATATGGAACGGTGGGAATATTTTTCCGCGAGGAATTACAGGCTTTTTTGCTGGATTTCAAATTGTTATTTTTGCTTTTGTTGGCATTGAACTCGCTGGAACAGCTGCTGCTGAAGTAAAAGAGCCTCAAAAAGCTTTACCACAGGCTGTTAATTCAATACCAATCCGCATTGTATTCTTTTATATATTCTCTCTTCTTGTGATTATGTCTGTGACGCCGTGGGATCAAATCAGTCCAGAAAAAAGCCCATTTGTAACAATGTATGCACTTATTGGTATCCCAACTGCTGCAGGTTTGATGAACTTTGTTGTCCTCACAGCTGCCGCATCTTCAGCAAATAGTGGAATTTTTTCTACCAGCCGTATGATATATGGGCTAGCAACACAAAAAGGTGCTCCTAAATTTTTAGGAAAACTTTCTCGTAACCACGTTCCAGCCAACGCATTATTCTTTTCATGTATATGCATCTTATTTGGTTATGCCGTTGTATCGTTATCTCAAACACTCATAGCTGCTTTTACAATTGTTACGACAATTGCCGCAACTTTGTTTATATTTGTATGGTCTATCATTTTGATCAGCTATATCGTCTATCGCCGCAATCGTCCTCTCCAGCATACTGTCTCTCCTTATAAAATGCCAGGAGGTGTTGTTATGTGTTGGGCGCTTCTTGTTTTCTTTGCATTCATTATCTATTTATTGTCATTAGAAGCTGACACTGCCATAGCTTTAAAATACACTCCAGCGTGGTTCATATTTTTAGGAATTGTATACTTTCTTTTTGGGAAAAAGAATTATGCAAAAAATTAAAAAATAAAGCTTATGTTTCAAAAACATATAAAAAAGGGTAACTAAAGTTACCCTTTTTTGATATTTATCTATAAAATTATAAAAGCTATTGACAAAATATCTCTGAAGAAGCTTCAATTACGCTCTTTATCAACCAAAGCATTCGATTTTATCCAAGGCATCATAGAACGAAGTTTTTTACCAACTTCTTCAATAGGATGATTATCATTTAAACGCCGCATACTTTTAAAATGAGCAGCACCAGCTTTATATTCTTGAATCCAATTCGATGTAAATTTACCCGTTTGAATATCTTTCAATATACGTTTCATTTCTGCTCTGGTTTCATCCGTAATCACACGTGGACCAGACATATATTCACCCCATTCAGCTGTATTAGAAATCGAATAATTCATATTTGCAATGCCCCCTTCATACATGAGATCAACAATCAGTTTAACCTCATGTAAACACTCAAAATAAGCCATTTCTGGTGCATAACCTGCTTCCGTTAATGTTTCATAACCAGCTCGAATCAATTCAACAAGACCTCCACAGAGAACCGCTTGTTCACCAAAAAGATCAGTTTCGCACTCTTCTTTAAAAGTTGTTTCAATCACCCCAGCACGTCCACCACCAAGACCACATGCATAAGATAATGCTAAATTATGAGCATGCCCTGAAGCATCTTGCGCCACCGCTATTAAGCAAGGAACACCACAACCCCGTTGGTATTCATGACGAACTGTATGCCCTGGACCTTTAGGAGCAATCATCACAATATCAACGTTTTTTTTTAGGTTCAATCAAGCCAAAATGAATGCTCAAACCATGCGCAAAAGCAATCGCTGCCCCATCGTGTAAATGATCATGAATATGTTCCTTATAAATATCAGCTTGCAATTCATCTGGTGTTGCCATCATGATGAGATCTGCCCATTTTGCTGCTTCAGCAACACTCACCACTTCAAAACCATCAGCCATGGCTTTTTTTACTGTTTCCGACCCTGAACGCAAAGCTATTTGCACATTTTTAACACCAGAATCTTTCAAGTTTAAAGCGTGCGCACGCCCTTGAGAACCATAACCAACAATGGCTACTTTTTTCCCTTTAATGAGATTAACATCCGCATCACGATCATAATAAACACGCATAAAAAATTCCTTCTTTCTCTATTTAAACTGGATTTCAGATTACTTTTATTCAATAAGAAACATTATCTACAGTGCATCACACACTTATAAAGACAAAAAACACCGCTTATAAGAACACAGCAATTGAATAATTTTAAAGTTTACATATTGCATAGAAAAAACTGTAGTCCCCAAACATTCCTAAAACATATACGGATCCCCAAATAAACTTCAACTGCTATTCTACAAAAACAATAATTACACAAAATAAGATTTCTAAAGAAAATTTAGCTAATATTCTACTCTTTTATCGTGCAACAAAACGCTATATTCTAAAAATTAAGATACAACACACAATTTTTAACATGAACCAAATCAATACGGATAGCAAGAAAAATTACAAAATAACAAGTATTGTTTTAATACAACCTTCAAAAGCATATACAACAATATCTTTAGAATAATAGAGAGGATGTTTTTACTTTTTACGTTCTTTTAATACCCACGCCTCTCACACGAAGAAGCCCCCATACGGCTATTATGTTATCCATTTATGGCGCCTTATAAAAAAATTTTAATATGCTCAAGCCCTTTTCAAAAATTCCCTATAATAGTGTAAGATTTATTGCACATCACTCTCTTTACTTCATAAAGCTACAAGTCGATATCATCATTCTATTTAACAGCTCCTATTGCATTAAGCTTATTCATAAGGAGATTTTACGTTATACTATTTACAGATAACCCAAAAATGAGCTCCAATATCAAGAAAATTTGTGTATTAATCCATTAAAATCCTACGCACTCCTTTATAAGGGAAATACTTTCAAAACCCTACTTCTTCTCCATTCAAAGAAATTATAATAAGAAGATTTTAAAACTTCCTCATAATGGATAGTACAAATAAAAAACATCGCATGCACTCAAAAACAAAAGATAGAAAGCAACCAATAAATAGAGGAACAATAGAATATTTATAATGCACGATAATAGTGCTATTTATATCAACATATATAAAATTGTTTTTTAAGATAAATTGGCAAACCTCTATAAAAATTTCTTTTCCAATTTTTATAGAGAGAAAAAGATTACGATAACAACCGGATAAAACGCTGAACAGTCTCATGTATTCCATACTCTAATGCATCAGCAATGAGCCCATGGCCAATAGAAACTTCATCAAGCCAAGGAATATTTTTGACAAGAGCAGGAAGATTCATAAGTGTCAGATCATGCCCTGCGTTTATACCTAACTGCAATTCTTTTGCTCTTCTTGCTGCTAAAACAAGTTTATTGAGCTCTTGATCTTGTTTTGTTTTATCCTGAAATGCACCACCGTAAGGTCCCGTGTAAAATTCCACACGATCAGCGCCCATTGCTTTAGCAATATCAAGACCATCGACAGTAGGATTAGCAAAAAGGGATACACGAATCTTTCTGTTTTTTAAATTCTGAATAATAGGTGCTAAAAATTCTGCATCATGAGCAAAATTCCAACCATGATCAGACGTTGACTGATCTGGATCATCAGGAACAAGGGTAATCTGATCCGCATAGTTTTTAGCGATATCCAAAAATTGATCACTGGGATAACCTTCAATATTAAACTCAGCAGTAGGAAAAGTGTTCTTTATTAAACAGTATATATCTGGTAAATCCGCAAAACGAATATGCCTTTCATCAGGGCGCGGATGAACCGTCAAACCTGCTGCTCCAGCAGCAAGCGCTATATGCCCAATATTTGTTATACTTGGCCACGGAAGATTACGTCGATTACGCAAAACAGCAACAGCATTAAGATTAACCGAAAGTTTTACCGCCATGCCCATTTCCATTTTTTATAGTGTGTAACAAGATAGAAAAAAGGCATTTTCTATCTGAAACTGGGATGATACACACATTTTCTCTATCGAACAATCGTTAAATGCTCTGCTGCGCGGGTAATTCCCGTATAAAGCCAGCGTGCATACATATCACGAAATGCAAAACTTTCATCAAACAAAACGACATTATTCCATTGAGAACCTTGCGCCTTATGAACCGTTAATGCATACCCATAATCAAAATCATCATATCGCTTTTTTAATTGCCATGAAATTTCTTGATCAGGGTTTTCAAACGCTGCTTTTAAAAGTTTAATCTTTGCTACACCACGCTCACTTTCTTCTGGTTTCACAAGAAGATTAATACTTGGTTTAACGGTCTCCTTCTGTGAAGTCATCACCTTCCATAAAGAGCCATTCAACAAACCTTTAATGGGATCATTTCGCAAACACACCAGCTTATCTCCCGCTTGCGGATAATCTGCTGTAAATCCCTTTAACACACGCAAACGCTGATTATAAAGGTGGCGTGTACGATTAACCCCTACCAAGACCTGATCAGCATCCAAAACCAATTGTTGATTGACCTCTTTACGTGTCACAACGCGCGCTTCTCCATAGTCACCATAAGCAATATCGCGTCCTTCACGTACATCCATAGCAAGACGTATAATCGGATTATCTCGCGCTTGCCGATGAATTTCTGAAAGAAGAAAATCTGGTTCTCCATTAGAAAAAAAGCCTCCACCTGATATAGGAGGCAATTGACCTGGATCACCAAGAACAAGAATTGGCGTTCGAAAACTCATTAAATCACGGGCCAATTTTTCATCTACCATCGAGCACTCATCAACAATAATGAGTTTAGCTTGTGCAGCAGCACTTCTTCGATTTAACGTAAATGTTGGAGCAATAGATTTTTTTCCTGTTATTTCATCGGAAACTTCCTCTTCACCACGTGGACAATAAATTAGCGAATGAATCGTACAAGCATTGCTTGCACCTTTAGAACGCAAAACCTGCGCCGCCTTCCCTGTAAAAGCAGCAAATTGAACAGAACCATCAACTGTCTCTGCAAAATAGCGCGCAAGCGTCGTCTTACCCGTCCCCGCATAGCCAAAAAGGCGAAAAAGAGGAGAACGCCCTTCCTTCAACCACGCGGCAACAGCCTTCAATGCATTATCCTGTTCCCGTGAAAACTGCATAGCTTACCAACATAAGATTTGCATAAAAAGAGCAGTATTTTGAAAAAAACCAACTATCAAGAAAAATTTTTTTATTAAGAATTGCTGACACACACCCATCTAACAACTTTCGTAGCACAATTATCAATTATTTACCCATTGTTTTTTCAAGATAGTGTAACAATCTAAATTTTATCTATACATCGATCTTCTTGGTAACACCTTATGCGTATCAAATAAAATATCATTTTTTACAACAGTAACACCAACAATGGAAGATGCATATCTTAAATTTAAAATAACACCTCTATACGCTTTTTCTAACCAAAATTTAGAATGAGAAAAAGAGCATTGCAATTGCAAAACCCTCACTAGAAAAAATGTCCTTAACAGGATAAGAATAATGTAATTTTATGAATACTATTTTACACAATCAATCAGCTTTCTTGCACATAAAAATAAAGTACATCCACTATTATGAAATTATAATTAAATATATCAAAAACCTTTTGGCAAAAATAGAAATAGCTCTCAACAAAACGACTTAATCCTATGATGATACACCTATAAAGTTCCTATCTCCCTCTTATCATGATTTTAATAAATTTACTCTTCATGCTACAAATAAGTGATATCTCAACGAATAAAGAGAGACATCACACTTATATGAAGCACGCTTTATCTCGCACAAATATGTAGCTTTTTCTGTTTCAACAATAAAATATGGTTCGTAAGTATGGCCTTCTTGGTAGTCTATTATAGAAAACTGGGACATGGCTTCAGTCCAGCGTAGCACTTCAGGTTCATCCTCTAGAATATGAGAAAAGCGCAATTCTCCATCTATTGAGTTAAACTTTTTCTTTTTGTCGCAATGTTTTAAAGTTTATAAAAACTAACTGATTAATGCTATTCTTATTGCTAGAAATAACAATAAATCAAGGGGTATAATTTGTTAATAGGCTTGGTGTTATGTCAAAATATCAGCGATGAGATTGCTTTTTGGTTGTTTTAGAAATGAAATAATGAGCTCAAATATTGATGAATGAAACGGAAGGTTTAAATTGAAAATATTAATTCCAGATGACTATCAAAAAGCCACCCTAACATTACAGTCTATTACAAAATTAATGAAATCGCATGAAGTGCTGGTTATAAATAATTTAGCTAAAGAATGTGATTTAGAAGATAAGCTCAAAGAGATAGATATTCTTATCTTAATCAGAGAGCGGACTATAGTTGATAGAAATCTTCTCCTGAAACTGCCAAATTTAAAATTAATCTGCCAAACAGGCCCTATAGGTTCACATATTGATATAGAAGCTTGTAGAGACTTAGGAATTGAAATATTAGACGGTGGTGGAGATCCAACTTCTGCTGCTGAATTTGCGTGGCTCTTAATTATGTCTGCGCGTAGAAAACTCTGTAAATCTGTATCTGATATGAAAAAAGGACGATGGCAAACAACATTTGGCAACCAAATGAAAGGGGCTACTCTTGGAATATTCGGGTTTGGCCGTATTGGTAAAATGGTTGCTCAATATGCTCAAGCTTTTGGCATGTCCATTTTGGTTTATGGGAGCGAGCGTTCAACGCAAGAAGCAAAAAATTTAGGTTATCATTTTACGCATTCAAAAGATGAATTTTTTACACGTCCTGACATTATATCTGTCCATTTACGTTTAAGCGATAAAACCAGAGAAATCATAAAATTAGATAATCTATTGAGCATGAAACCACATGCTATTTTTGTTAACACAGCGCGTTCAGCTTTGGTTGAAAAAGGGGCGATAGAAAAAATACTAAGTTTGGAAAATTCAACTTACTTTGCACTGGATGTTTATGACAGCGAGCCAGTATATGAGAGCAAATTATTGCAATCAGATAGAGTTCTTTGCACACCGCATCTGGGCTATGTGACTGAAGAAAGCTTTGAGAATTATTTTGAAAAAGCTTGCCAAAATATAGCTTCTTTTATAAAGAGCGCTTAATGCCGGCTGAGCCAATGTTTGTAAAATTTATCTTATATCGCTAGCGTATCAAATTTGCACGACACATAATAGCTTATTTCCTTAAATTAAGCATATTCCTTAGTTTTCATATTAATATCAATAGTATGGACAGATTTTTATGTAATCAGCATAAAATACCTAATTTATTGTTGCAAGCATTATTAAAAAAGGCTACTTTATTGGAATACAATTTAATTGGAGGGGGGCTGAGTGAGCAATAATAAATTTATAGAAAAGAATTATTATAGATGGATTATATTGCTTGTTGCCACTATCACTCAAGCATCAGCTTGCTTCTTTGTTCAAGGGATTGGTCCTTTAGCTAAATTTTTTAAGAAAGATTTCTCGCTTAGTAACTCTCAGATAGGTTTGCTGTCTTCAGCAGCGCAGTTCCTACCTATTATTGGCTTACTTGTAGCTGGTGAATTACTAGACAAGTTTAACGAGCGCTATATTATTGGAGTTGGCGCGATCGGCGTTTCTGTCGCTCTTTTGTTGGGAGCAATCGCAGATAACTATATTTCCCTTTTGGTTTGTTTGCTAATTATAGGGGAATTTTATAGTTCTGCTCAATCCGGTGGCGCTAAATCTGTTTCGGCGCTAAATCTGTTTCTTCATGGTTTCCACAATCGCAGCGCGGATTTGCAATGGGAATAAGGCAGGCGGGGTTAACATTAGGTTGTGGGGGCATTAGCTGGAATAGTTCTTCCTGCTAGTGTGCTTGTCTATGGCATACAAGGTGCGTTTTGGTCGGTGCCATAGTTTCTTTTTTAGGGGGATGTATATTTATTATTTTTTATCACTCACCAGCAAAAGTTATCGCTATCGTTCCAAAAAGCAAGGCAAGAATTTCGTTCTATGCAAATGTAAGATCTCGTCTTGCAATGTTGGCTGCGCCTCATATGAAGAATATTATTTTTCCAAGCGTTTCACTTGTGATCGTTCAATATGTTTTAACCATTTTTATAACGATCTATTTTTATAGAATCTATCACCTGTCTCTAGATAAAAGTGCTTATTTATTTTTTGTTTCACAGGCTTCTGGTGCCTTAGGAAGAATTATTTTAGCAGCGTAGTGTGATCATTGTAAAAAAGGACAATTTTTTCCTGTCTTGTTTTGCATGATTGCAGTCGTTTTTGGATTTTTAATATTAATTTTGGGCATAAGTGGATCCATAATTTATTTAACTATTTTATCTGCTTGGTTAGTTTTTGGAGGAATGGGATAGTATGGCCCTTGGGCTGCTTATATTGTAGACTCTTAAGCCGAAAGAAAGCGTTGTGTTTTCTCTGGGTTTAGCAATATCTGTAAATCAAATCGCAATTATTACTACTCCACCATTATTTGGATTAATCCAAGATTTTACAGACACTTATTTACTAACATGGCTGATTTTAATTATTGTTTTTTCACTTTTTTAATAAAAAAGTAGGAAAATATAATTGGGGGAAATTATAATGATAAATGGAAAATACTTTTTAGTTGAGCAATGTCGAAAGAGACAAACTTTGAGAGGCTTTAGACCATGTTATTTATGATCCATACGGTGGTATTGAATATTCGGTTGAGTTAAAAAAATAGCATTTTCGCTGCTACCACATAGAATATTGACAATTCTTATGAACCAAAAGGTGTCTATTACCCCTAGACCATATTTAATCTTTGAAAACCTTCCTGTTGATAGACAAATTAATATGTCACCTAATCCTTACAATTTAGATGCGTCTTGTAAAAGTGGCTATATTAGCGAAAATTTAATTATGATGTTTTCTTTATTGATCGGAGAGCCTTATTCAATTAAGTTTGAAGGCGAACATATAGTAAATAACCTAGTTCCTTTAGAGGATAATAAAAAAGATTATACAGGATTAGGATCTGAAGTTGAGTTAGATTTTCATATGAAAATGCTGCACTAAAATTTATAACGGATTTAAATTTATCTCCTAAAGGGGATACTTTTATCTGGTGTTCGCAATGGTGTTGATGGTCCGTTAACGATGATGCACGTCTAGCTTTAAAACTTTTAAGTGAGGAGGATTTGAGGAGCTTCAGGGATAATTTATATATAATTAATGTTCCCTATAGATGGAGAAAAAATGGGGTAACTTCTACAAGTAAAGTGCCCCTCGTTCAAGGGGACGGTGAATTCCCAGATATCAGCGCTGTTTTTTATCCAGGCATGTTAGAGCCACAGTCAAAAAAAGCCAAGGAAGCTTTAGATCATTTTTATGAAGCTATTAAGGCTATATCTTTTGGAATTGATGTACAACCAGGAAGATTATTATACATTGATAATAGAATGGCCCTACACTCTAGAGATAAATTTTTTGGATCATTTGATAGTTATGAAAATCCAATGCGATGGATTCAAAGAGTGTTTGTGTCTGCAGATTTATGGAATCATAGATATATAGAACAAATAAAAGAAAGAATATTTAATTTTCAATGTTAATATCCTGATAATGATATGATGTTGAGTATTATTCTGGTTTATATATTGACGATACATCTCATATGTATAGGTTTCTCCCGCATAATCATACCTGATTATAAGCTATGGTGACCTATTGGTTTTCTATGGCTGCATTTGATTTTTGTTATTTTTTCCCTTCCTTTCAAACCGCTAGGGGGATTTTCCTATCAAGCCCCTGAAAGAGCTATTTGGAGTAATTTCATAATGCAAAACCAAAACATAGTAACAAACTTTTCTATTGTTTTCATAGGCATAATGGCTTGCATGGTTGCACCCTTCAAGCAGTGTGGCTTTTTTTCTTGCACGATGAAATCATTCATATATGAGACAACATAATTAATTTATAACAGATAATTCAATGTATTATCTAAAAAATGCAACGAAATAGCTATTAATGTGAACATATGAATTAAAAAAACAAACATCGCGTACAAATAAATTCAAACATAATTGTGCACACGACTTATAACATTTTTTAGATGAACAAATAATAATACACCCCATGTCTTTAAACAAAGAATGAAAATCATAAAATGAGCTCTAAGGATAATAGAAACTCTCCACAAAGAAGAGACAGAGATGAAGACTCCAAAGACTTCATCATCACCATCCTTCACCATTTTGTTAACATATTCATTTTATACAAGAATCTTTCCCTCGGAAGAAATAGCATTTGCAATAGCTTCTTCGCTTGCCTCATCGGGTAATAACATCTCATTATGAGCACATCCCGATGGGATCATAGGAAAACAGTTTTCTAAATGATAAACACGACAATCAAAAAGAACAGGCTTATCACAGTCAATCATCTGCTGAATTTTATCATCAAGTTCATCGGGTTTTGAACAATGAATTCCCACGGCTCCATAAGCTTGTGCCAATTTCACAAAGTCAGGCATAGATTCCGTATAAGAATGAGAAAGACGATTACCATGCAGCAATTGCTGCCACTGGCGGACCATTCCCATATACTGATTATTTAAAATGAAAATTTTCACCGGTGTGTCATGCTGAATAGCTGTTGCAAGCTCTTGAATATTCATCTGAATGGAGGCATCACCAGAAATACACACAACAAGCGCATCAGGATGCGCTATTTGAACACCTATAGCAGCAGGTAAACCATACCCCATCGTTCCAAGACCACCAGAAGTCATCCAATGTTTTGGTTCATCAAAATGATAATACTGCGCTGCCCACATCTGATGCTGCCCGACATCCGTTGTAATATAAGCATTCGCATCTTTGGTAAAAGCATACAGCCGTTCAAGAGCATATTGCGGCATAATGACATCTTTTTTCTCCGCATATGCCAATGAATTACGAGCCTTCCAACGGTTAATTTGCGTCCACCACGCCTCACGGACTTCACTGTTAAACGCTGGTTGCTGTATCTTTAAGAGTTGCGTCATATCTCCTAAAACACAAGCCACATCACCAATAATTGGAACTTCTGCTTTTACAATTTTATTGATAGAAGAAGGGTCAATATCAATATGAATAATACGCGCATGAGGTGCAAATGCATCAAGGCGCCCGGTGATACGATCATCAAATCGTGCTCCAACAGCTAACATGACATCACAATCATGCATGGCCATATTAGCCTCATAGGTTCCATGCATTCCAAGCATTCCAAGCCAATTTTTACCGGAAGCAGGATAAGCACCAAGTCCCATTAATGTTGAAGTAATCGGAAAATCCCCCAATTGAACCAAATTACGTAAAAGCTGTATAGCTTTCATCCCCGATGAAATAACACCACCACCAGAATAAATAATAGGGCGTTTTGCCTCAACTAAAAGAGAAACGGCAGATTCAATAGCCTTAGTATTCCCTTTCAACGATGGAAAAGAATGTAAAGACTCCTGAACTTGAGGTGCTCTATAAAATCCTGAAGCAAATTGAACATCCTTAGGAATATCAATCAAAACCGGCCCAGGACGACCTGATTGAGCAAGAAAAAAAGCTTCATGAATAATAGCCGCAAGATCATTGACATTTTTAACCAGCCAATTACGCTTCGTACAAGGCTTTGTAATTCCAACTGTATCAGCCTCTTGAAAAGCATTTGTTCCAATCACCGTTGTTGACACCTGCCCAGAAAAACAAATAAGAGGTATCGAATCCATAAGAGCATCTTGCAAAGGTGTAACAGCATTCGTTGCCCCTGGACCAGAAGTCACAAGCATAACCCCTACCTTCCCTGTGCTGCGTGCATAGCCTTCAGCTGCATGCCCTGCGGCTTGTTCATGGCGCACCAAAATATGCTGGAGTGTATCTTGGTGATAAAGAACATCAAAAATAGGCAAAACAGCCCCACCAGGATAACCAAAAATATGTTCAACGCCTTGATCTATAAGAGCTTGAACCACTATTTCAGCGCCCGACATTATTTTTCCATCTGCACTCTCTTGCTTTCTTGGATCATTTCTCATTTTTCCCACTCACCTACTTTATAGGACAATAAAAAAGCCCCTAACGGAGCCCATAAAAAAAGCCCCCAAAGGAGCCCATTACACAACACATACTGTATGATTACCCCCATTATTCCAACGTATAAAATATATAAAAAATTCCTTGTAGAGAGATTTCTAATTCCATTGATACCATTCGTCAATAAAAAATTATATTTTCTAAAAAATTTCTTTTTCACGAATTATCTTTTATCTTTCGATAAGTTTCTTTGCAAAGCTCTAACTCTTTTATCAAAAAGTAAGCATCCATTCTTCATCAAATTGATTACGAAACCATGTCATTTGTCTTTTTGCATATCTCCTCGTTTGTATTTTCACCGCTTCAAGAGCACTCTCAAAGCTTCTATATCCATCCAAATAAGCCATAAACTCAGGTATACCAATAGCCTTCATTGCTGGTAATGAAGGGGAAAGTTTAAGTTTTTTCATAGCCACCACTTCTTCTAAAGCTCCTCTTTCAATCATAGAATCCAAGCGTTTATGAATACGTTCATAAAGCAGAGGACGTGGTGGCATGAGAAGAATTTTTTCGGTCAAATTTGGCGCAATGAGAGGTGTTGTTTTTTGTTTCTGCCACCAACTGAGCGACTTACCGGTTGCATCATAAACTTCCAAAGCACGTACAATACGCTGTCTATCGTGCGAAGAAATTTTTTCAGCAACAACAGCATCAATCTGCAACAACTGGCGATAAAGACTTTCAGGTCCCTCTTTATCAAGCAGCAAACGCCACTTCTGCCGCACAACATCTGGAACATGAGGGATTTCCGAAATCCCCTCTAAAAGAGCACGAAAATAAAGTCCTGTTCCACCAACAAAAATAACTGATCTTAAAGAAAAAGTAGCCAATAGCTTCTCGACATCACACAACCATTGCCCTACTGAATAGTTCAAAGTAGGACTCACATGACCATAAAGATAATGGGGAACAATCGCGGTGTCAGCCTCCCTCGGCCGTGCCGTTAAAATATTTAAAACATCATAAACCTGCATTGAATCAGTATTAATAATGAGAGCATTTTTTTCTTGAGCCATTTGCAAGGCAAGTTCTGACTTCCCACTTGCCGTTGGCCCTGCTATTAATGTAACTGTTCTCTGTGTCATGAATAGCAATTTCTCCCAATCAATAACTTATTGCAACATGCAGACACCCCCAAAGCCTTCCTGTATTTTCTCTCCATTATCATAGAGTAAATACTTCAAACAAAAATACGAACACAAATTCCCCTTAAGACAAAGCCCCTTATGAAACTTATAAAAAAGAAAAAATGGACTTAATAACAACACCAAAGGAATTTCCAAGCATTTTTTGCTATCATAATTCAATAACAAACCACAGCTATAATAATTCTGTCCGTTAAGGCCATTAAAAATATACTCTTTGTCATCATTTATGAAAATAATACTAAGTTTAATCTATACAATCAAATAGCTTTATTTTTTCCTATAAAAATAGCATGCTACGCCGGTTTATAATAAGAGCCTCATAAAGTATCATATCAATACCATTTACTTGCGCATCACAAGCAGAGATAAAAATGGACTTAAGAAAGGTGTACCAATATCTCTTATGCAGCATTTCAAAGTCTAGGCTGTTACAATATTGAGAACTGAAAAATACTATGATGACACCAATTTATACTTTGATATTCAGCATAAAGATATAATAATTTCCAATGGATTTTATATTGCACACCCCATACTCTCTATCGTGAAATGAGCTTGAGAAATATTGGACATCACATGGCTGACTTGCAAAATATCCCACACACTAAGGCTGATAAAAAACAAAAAATAATTTTTTAAGGATCAATCCATTAGGAGCGTTACGAACCGTAACTCTCCATCTGGACGCGCTACAATAAATAGAGCATTTTTGCGTCCAGCTTCACGTAATTTATGAATACGTTTTTTAGCCTCATCAATTGTTGTGATAGAACTCTGATTGATATCAACAATCACTTCACCAACGCGAATACGCTTTTTATCCGCGGCACTATTTTGTGCAACAGATGTCACCACTAGTCCTCGAAGTTTATCTGAAATTGAATAACGATGACGCAAATCCTCTGTCAGTTCAGATAACGTCATTCCCATAAATTGCATTGTCACGTTTTTCGACAGATCTTGATTTTTTTTATCATCAACTTCTTCTGTATCTTCATTTGGATCTGTTTCAATCAAACGTCCAAGCTTAACTTTTACTGTTGCTTCTTGCCCATTGCGTAAAATAGTAACGTCCACCACTTTTCCTTCTGAACTTTCTGCAACTAAACGCGGCAAATCACGTGCATGCTTAATTTTGGAATTACCAAAGGAAAGAATAACATCTCCAGTTTGTAACTGGCTATTATCTACATTATTTTCTTCCGTCTGTTCTATTTTACCAGCCACCAATGCTCCCACAGCATTGTCCAATTTTAAACTTTTTGCAATATCCTCTGTTACCGGCTGAATACGAATAGCCAACCAACCACGCCTTATTTCTCCAAAATCACGCAATTGATTGATAACAGAAAGAGCCATATCCGATGGAATAGCAAATCCAATACCGATAGATCCTCCCGAAGGTGAAACAATTGCTGTATTAATGCCAATGACTTCACCATTTCTATCAAATAACGGCCCACCAGAATTTCCCCGATTAATTGCTGCATCTGTTTGAATAAAATTATCATAGGGACCAGCATTAAGATCACGGTTACGTGCAGAAATAATACCAACCGTCACACTTCCACCAAAACCATAAGGATTACCAATAGCCATAACCCAGTCACCAATACGTGCTTTTTCTGAGTCACCAAAACGCACAGCTTTTAATTTTTTACTTCCTGCATCGACTTGAAGCAACGCCAAATCAGTTTTGCTATCCTTTCCAAGAAGCTTTGCCTTTAGTTTTGTACCATCCGTAAAATTAACTTCAATATCATCAGCATCTACAATAACATGATAATTTGTAACAATAATCCCTTTTTGCGCATCAATCACAAAACCAGAGCCTAAAGAACGCACCTTTTGAAATTGACTATCTTTTTGACCATCCTTGGGTGTAAAAAAATCACTGAAATATTCCTCCAGCAATGAATCTTTTGGGATAACGGGTACCGAGGTGTTTGCATCCTGTTCTGTTCCTTCAACAGTCTGCGCCGTGGAAATATTCACAACTGTTTCCAAAAGCTCAGAAGCTAAATCAGGAATAGAAAGCAATGCCTTGCTTGTCTCGGCTCCCCAAGACAAACTCACTGATCCTGATAGAAACAAAGTCACACAAAAAACAACTCTTGTGATAAAAAACTTTAAAAACGTATTTTTACTCACGATACTTCTATCCATGACATGCCTTTAATCAAAGATGCAAAGAGCCCCACTAAATTTATCTACGTAAAACCAGCACGGCTCGATACTCTCTACCACTTTTACCATAAAAGAAAATGGTCACAGATCATTCTTTTCATGCAAAATCTCGTATCTGCAATCCATTATTTTATCTATTCTCTCCCGATTTTGGATCAGTTTTACTGAGGCCAGTATTCATTGTCGGTAAGAATGCTTTATTTGCCTGCGGCGGATTACGAAAATAGAAAAAGAAATCCTCATTTGGAGAAATCACCATCGGTGTTTTCTCTAAATTCTTGTATTGTTCCATCGCCAACCAAAAATCGTAAAAAGACGGATTAGCCTCCCTCGCATTCAATAAAAGACGAATACTTTCAGCTTGACCTTCACCACGGGTAATTTCAGCATCACGCTTTGCAGCTGCTACAATTTCTTCATATTCACGATTAGCTTCTGCCACAATACGATCTCGCTCCTGCTGACCACGAGCCCGGATATTTTCCGCAGCAGCTTCACGTTCAGCTGCCATTTGCCGATAGACATCTTCTGAAACAGCATCAGTCAAATCGGTTTTACGAATACGCACATCAACAATGGTAATACCCAACGAGCCTGCATCTACAGAAAATTGCTTCTGTACTTCAGCCATCATCGCGCCTCGTTCATCCGATAAGGCTGCTTTAAATTCTCGCTTACCATAAACAGCACGCAAAGCGTCAATAAACCGTGGTGCAAGGTTTTCACGTGCCGCAATTTGTGGACGCCCAGAAGCAATGCGCTGTAAAAACAACTTAGGATCTGTAATACGGTAAATAAAGAACGCATCCACCTCATAATACGCACCACCACGAACCTGTACAGATTGTGTAGGAACATCGTAACGCAATAACCGATTATCAACAATGATCATCTTATCGATAAAGGGCGCCTTGAAATAGATTCCAGGATTAGATTCTACCTGAACAATTTGTCCAAAACGCTTAATTGCTACTTGTTGACGAGGATAGACGATAAATACGGACATCCACAAAATCATCAAAACAAACACTATAGCACTAAAAACAAACAAAAAGCGAGATTGCTGCATAATTAATCTCCTCCAGAAATACGAGAATCTAAGAGTAACGCAGGACGCGCTGCTGTTGCCTTTACTTTTTCCGATGACTTGCTACGCAACAATTCATTCAAAGGTAAATAAGGCACCGCTGGAGAATTTGCCTGATCAAGAACCAGCTTATTTGGTGAAGAAAGAATCCGCCCCATCGTCTCCATATAGAGACGGTAGCGAGCAGCTTCTGGTGAAATCGCAGCCTCTCGAGCTATCGCCTGAAAACGTTCAGCACGCCCTGTTGCCTCTTCAACCATTTGTGCCTTTTCACCTTTTGCGATTTCCCGTGTGCGTGAAGCTTCACCATTTGCTAAACCAATTTTCGTAAAACGCACACGATTCCCCTCTTCAATCATTCTTCCACGTTCCTGCTCCGCCTGCTGAACAGAATTAAACGCAGCAGCAACCTTTGTCGGAGGAGCAGCTTCACTGATAGAAACACGGCTTATTTCGACACCAAGTTGATATTTATCCACAGTCAACTGGATAATCTTTCTAACGTCATTAGCAACTTCTTCTTTCTTGTCACGTAAAACATCATCAACCGGCCGCGAACCAATGACCTCACGCATTGCACTCTCAGCAACTTGGCGGACAGTTCCCTCTTGATCATTCACATTGAATAAAAACTGACTAGGGTATGAAATCCGGTAATAAACGGAAAAATTAACATTAACGATATTTTGATCACTCGAAAGCATTAAACCATCACTTTGTTGCGCCTGACCGGGCTTCCCACCAATCGCGATTGTTTTTTCCGTTAAAGGGACTTTCATATAGGTCTCAATTGGCCAAAAATGAAAATGCAACCCATCACCAATAATGCCTTCTTTAGGGATGCCAAAGCGCAACTCTACCGCTTGTTCATTTTGCTGAACAATATAAATTGACTGATATAGCCAAAAAAACACAATAAGCAGAAGGAATAAAACAGAAAAACTACTTCTCCCGAATTGTTTAAATTGATCCTGCCCTTTGCGCAAAATTTCATTAAGATTAGGACCATTTTCGCCACCAGAACCAAAGAGATTCTTAGCTGGTGTCTTTTTGTCACCACTGTTTTTATCACCACTCCACGGGCCACCACCATTTTGATTTGTCCAGGGCATTATCACCTCTTTAACTGATTACCACTACTCGAACACCAACCATTTGCTTGATCTTATAGGGTGTCTCTTACCTCATTACAATACAACTGATAAACCCTTTCACTTCATATTACAAAAAATTATTTCCGCTCATAAACAACAAAACGTGTCGGATGACTATCTTTATCCCCTTTTGGAATATCTTGTGTTTGCACAATAGTCCACTTTTCTTTATCAAAAACAGGAAAAAAACTATCACCTTCTATAGAAGCTAAAACTTCTGTAAGGAATATTTTATCAGCCATATGCAACCCTTGTTGAAAAATTTCACCCCCACCAATAATAAAAATTTCCTCTACATCATTTTGAGAAGCAACATTTGTTGCAAGAGAACAAGCTTGCGATAAAGAGTGAGCAACATCAGCCCCTTCAGCACAAAAGGTACAATCACGCGTAATGACGATATTTGTACGCCCTGGTAAAGGTCTCCCAATAGAATCCCAAGTTTTTCTTCCCATAATAATGGGCTTACGCAACGTCAAAGCTTTAAAGCGTTGCAAATCCGTCGATAAATGCCACGGCATGGCACCTTCACGACCGATAACACCATTTTCTGCAACAGCAGCAATTAAACAAATGGAAATCGTCATATTGCTACCGGCGCTTTAATATGGGGTTGTGCTTCATAATTAAGCAACTCAAAATCCTCAAATTGAAAAGAAAAAAGATCTGTTACCGCTGGGTTTATGCGCATACATGGCAAAGCATTTGGTATACGAGACAATTGATATTTTGCCTGTTCAAAATGATTAGAATAAAGATGAGCATCTCCCAGAGTATGAATAAAATCGCCTACTTTAAGACCGCTTACTTGCGCAATCATCATCGTTAGCAATGCGTAGGATGCAATATTGAATGGAACACCTAAGAAAATATCCGCCGAACGCTGATAAAGTTGACAAGATAATTTCCCCTCCGCAATGTAAAATTGAAAAAGACAATGACACGGAGGCAACGCCATTTCCTCTATTAATGCAGGATTCCAAGCTGATACAATCAAGCGACGAGAATCTGGCGTCTCCTTAATCATCGTTAAAAGATTGTTAATTTGATCAATATGGCGTCCATCAGGAGCGGGCCAAGAACGCCACTGATAACCATAAACAGGACCAAGATTTCCCTTTTCATCAGCCCACTCGTCCCAAATTGACACACCATGCTCTTTCAACCAAGCGATATTTGTATCGCCTTTAAGAAACCACAAAAGTTCATAAATAATTGAACGTAAGTGTAGTTTCTTTGTTGTCAACAACGGAAATCCTGCTTGTAAATCAAAACGCATCTGATACCCAAAGATAGATCGCGTTCCAACACCCGTTCGATCTGTCCGATCAATACCCTGATTTAAAACATGAGATAAAAGAGCAAGATATGATTTCATGAGGGTATTATGTCCGATTCTTCTTATTATAGAAAATAAAAACTGTAAAATCCGTACAAACATAATTCAAATCTTTTTCCAAAAACATCTTACACAAGAAATTATCATGATCTAACTAAATTTTTGATGCAAAAGATAAAATACTATAGACAGCTTCTAAAAAAATGACATAAATGAACAAAGATGGATGAACATCAAATAAAGGGATCGACTATGGAAAAACAAGAAGCTTTAAAACCACATGATACAAGAAAACGTATCTGGGCTATCGTGTCCAGTGCATCAGGTAATCTAGTAGAATGGTATGACTTTTATGTTTATTCCTTTACATCTATTTATTTTGCATCACAATTCTTTCCCTCAGATGGCAATGACGTTACGCAACTTTTAAAAGCGGCGGGTGTTTTTGCTATTGGTTTTCTTATGCGCCCAATCGGCGGATGGCTTTTTGGCTTCATTGCCGATCGTTACGGACGCAAACGCTCAATGCTTATCTCTGTTTTTATGATGTGTGGTGGTTCGTTCTTAATCGCCCTACTTCCTACCTATGAAACCATTGGAATGGCAGCAGGAATTCTTTTACTTTTACTCAGAATGCTTCAGGGGCTTTCTGTCGGTGGTGAATATGGTACAACAGCAACTTATATGAGCGAAATCGCCCTCAAAAATCGCCGCGGATTTTTTAGCTCTTTCCAATATACCACACTGATTGGTGGTCAACTTCTAGCCAGTCTCGTTATATTCATTTTAGCGCTTTATCTCACCGAAGATCAGCTAAAAGCGTGGGGCTGGCGTATTCCATTTGCCATTGGTGGATGCGGCGCAATTGTTGCGATTTATCTACGCCGCACACTCCATGAGACAACGACCAAAGAAAGTCGTTCTAGTGCACAAGCTGGTAGTATTAGGGGACTTCTGAGCAACCACCGAAAAGCTTTCTTTCTGGTTATTGGCTTTACAGCTGGAGGATCGCTCACATTCTACACCTATACGACTTACATGCAGAAATATCTGATCACAACCACTGGCTTTGATAAACATACAGCCACAACAATCATGACAGCTGCACTCTTTGTTTTCATGTTACTCCAACCCCTCTTTGGTGCTCTTGCAGATAAAATTGGAACAAGAACTTCACTCCTTATTTGGAGTGTCTTATCTATTATCTTTACCATTCCTGGACTTAATATGATTGGTAGTACTGATAGTACATGGATTGCTTTATCAGTCATTACTGGAATGCTCTGCATTATGAGCTTTTATACATCTATCTCTGGCATTGTAAAATCAGAAATGTTTCCTGCTTCAGTACGAGCAATAGGAGTTGGGCTCTCTTATGCTATTGCCAACGCACTGTTTGGCGGTTCTGCTGAATATGTCGCACTTGGATTAAAAGATCTTGGATATGAATCTGTCTTCTATTTTTATATAACCGGCATGATGATTATTGCATTCATTGCTGTTCTCTTAATGCCAGATGCTCGCAAAAAAGGGTATTTACAAGGAGACGATATTCATTAACCTTTAATGTTAACAAACAAGGATTTTAACAAAAAAGCCCAGAGTACTGGGCTTTTTTTATATTCTTTCCGATAGAAGTTTAAAGCTCACAATTTTTTATCCCTTCAAACACTCTAAAGAAGCAATGTTCCCTCCTGCACACGCCGCTTATAAAAATAAATGGCTTCATATTATTATGTAATAAATACTTCTTTAGCTGAATTTAATTCACTGAAGATAAAAAACGTTTGATTTATTTTAATATTCCCATGCCCACTCAAAATCGAAGAAAAGTGATTATCTTTCAAGATAATTTTATCAATAATAAAGATTACACTCATGATTTTGTTTAATACGTTCTTAATAGTACCCCCTCATGCAAAACAAATCCTTTCATGAAAAATAGAAAATACCATTATATTATGAATTCGCACACTTTTTTGAGAAACATTTCTCAATGCACCCAACTCCATTTCACAACGGCACCCGTGAATGACATAACGTAAAAGCCCCGTAAAGTATAAACATGGGCATCACTCTCTTTACACTTAATAAAAGTGCAAGCCGCTATCATTATACTATTGAGGAACTCTTAATATTGTACTCCCCCTTAACACTTAAGATCATTCCTAAAAATTATTTTAACTGATACACCAACCTCGCATGAAATAGTCAATAACATCATTTTACGAAACAACATCAAGCATATAAACTAAAGAGTATCATATCTTCATAAACACTCTGCATATGCAAATAATTCACAATCAAACAAAAAATAATATTTCCTTAAGGATAGTAAAAAGCGTATGATTTACGCAATGTAACAACACCATGAGCCCAAAACACCACTGATAGCTCTAGAAAAAATCTTTATGTTTCCCTAAAAAATTATCATGATACAATGGCGTTTTTATAATGCACATCGTAAATAGCTTTAAAAAGAAGAAAAGTTATAAATCTAAAAGGGGAATACTTCATGAATAATCAAACAACTTTAGATCCACATGATACAAGGAAACGTATTTTTGCTATCATATCCAGCGCATCAGGAAATCTGGTAGAATGGTACGACTTTTATGCTTACTCCTTTGCATCGGTTTATTTTGCATCACAATTTTTTCCTGAAGATGAAGATATTGTTACACAACTGTTAAAAACGGCAGGAATCTTTTTTATTGGCTTTCTTATGCGTCCAATTGGAGCATGGCTCTTTGGATACATTGCGGATCGTTATGGACGTAAACGCTCAATGCTTATTTCTGTTTTTATGATGTGTGGTGGCTCTTTTCTCATTGCCATACTTCCCACTTATAAAACCTTGGGAATAACAGCAGCATTTCTTCTCCTTTTAGTCCGTATGTTTCAAGGGCTTTCCGTTGGCGGTGAATATGGTACAGCAGCAACGTATATGAGTGAAGTTGCGCCCAAAAATCGTCGTGGTCTCTTTGCTTCTTTTCAATATGCAACAACGATCTCAGGTCAACTTCTGGCAAGTTTTATAATATTTATTTTAGCCATTTACCTTAACGAGGATCAGTTAAAAGCATGGGGATGGCGTATTCCCTTTGTCATTGGTGGCTTTGGAGCAATCGTTGCAATTTATCTGCGTAGCTTGCTTCATGAAACAACAACCCTCAAAAGCCGCTCTGAACAACACGCTGGTAGTCTTAAAGAACTTTTTCGTAATCATAAAAAAGCTTTCTTTTTGGTTGTTGGCTTTACAGCTGGTGGATCTCTCACATTTTATACATACACCACTTATATGCAAAAATATCTGATCACAACCACTGGTTTTGATAAACAAACCGCAACAACGATAATGACTGCCGCCCTCTTTGTTTTTGTGCTACTCCAACCCCTTTTTGGTTCCCTAGCCGATAAAATTGGAGCAAGAGCTTCACTCATTAGTTGGGGGGCATTATCCATTATCTGCACCATTCCTGTACTTAAAATGATCGGTAATGCCCATAATCCATGGACAGCACTCTTAATCATTATTGGAATACTCTGTGTTATGAGTTTTTATACGTCCATTGCTGGTATCATAAAAGCAGAATTGTTTCCTGCTTCAATCCGAGCAATTGGTGTTGGATTTGCTTTTGCCATTGGCAACGCACTCTTTGGCGGTTCTGCTGAATATGTAGCGCTTGGATTAAAAAATATGGGATACGAATCTGTTTTCTTTTTTTACATCGTTGGTATGATGGTCATTGCACTCATCTCTATTCTTCTTATGCCCGATATAGATAAAGGAGGATATCTCGATAAAGACGATAGACTTCATTAAACTTATTTTCTGGATAAAAAAAGCCCAAGAAATTGGGCTTTTTTTGATCTCCTCTCCACCCTAGTAAAGAACGAAAAGCCCGCCCCGCATTCATCTTACAAACAACTCAGTTTCTTTTAAATTGTCTATAGTTACTGCCCTCTTTAATGTAATTTACTTGATAAGATTCTATGGGCAGCCCTACCCTAAATATTTATCACGATATCTAAAAAACACCTCATACGGAAAACCTTATCTGAGGCTTACCTCACCCTCCTAAATGATGATGTGTTATGATACAATAAGATAATTAAGGACACAAAATCCCCTTTTACATTACTTAAGCTTTTTGAAATATTTTCAGTTTTGGGGCTTTCTGCTCATAAAGACCATCTCTTCTATAATCCTCCGGTATGATGCCAATATTGCATTCTTCTCATCAAGTTTAAAGGTATCTTGATCTACTTTTCAATGTTCTCTCCCTTTAAATGCAATGTGATAACTTTTTATTCTACAACACAAGTAAAAATCTTAAAACGAATGACAACATAACTCTAATAAATCATCTTAAAGAGTTTCCCTAAGAAATTATTATAATACCATTGAATTTTTCTGGAAATCATAAACAATTATGTTTAGAAAATATGAACTATAAATCCAAAAGGGGAACAATTCATGAAAAATGAAACAACTTCAGCATCACAGGATGCAAGAAAACGTGTTTTTGCTATTATAGCAAGCGCATCAGGAAATCTCGTAGAATGGTATGATTTTTACGTTTACTCATTTGCATCAATTTATTTTGCATCACAATTCTTTCCCTCCGATGGTGATACGATTACGCCACTGTTAAAAACCGCAGGTGTGTTTTTTATTGGCTTTCTTATGCGCCCTATTGGAGCTTGGTTTTTAGGGTTTGTCGCCGATCGTTATGGACGTAAACGCTCGATGCTTATATCCATTTTTATGATGTGTGGTGGCTCTTTTTTCATCGCCATACTTCCCACCTATGAAACCTTAGGAGTAACATCAGCAATCCTTTTACTTTTAGCTCGGATGATGCAAGGACTTTCAGCAGGTGGTGAATATGGTACAGCAGCCACTTATATGAGCGAAGTTGCTCTCAAAAAACATCGTGGGCTTTTTGCTTCTTTCCAATCTGCCACCCTTATTACAGGTCAACTTCTTGCCAGCTTCATTATATTTATTCTAGCATCTTATCTCTCTGAAGATCAGTTAAAAGCATGGGGATGGCGCATTCCTTTTGTGATTGGTGGTTTCGGGGCAGTGATTGCGATTTATCTGCGTCGTTCTCTCCACGAAACAACCACGAAAGAAAGCCGCTCTCACAAACACTCTGGCAGTCTTAAGGAACTTCTCACCAAGCATACAAAAGCCGTTGTCGTAATTGCATGCTTTGCATCAGGAGGATCACTCACATTTTACACCTTTACGACTTATATGCAAAAATATCTGATCACAACCACCGGCTTTGATAAACATACCGCAACAACGATTATGACAGCTGTACTATTTATTTTCATCCTATTCCAACCCATAGCTGGTATCATAGCCGATAAAATTGGAACAAAAACTTTACTTATCATTTGGAGTATACTCTCTGTCATCTTTACATTTCCTGGACTCTGGATAATCGGTAATACGCATAGTATATGGGTTGCCTTTTCCGTCATTATTGGCTTGCTCTTCATTATGAGCATGTATACATCCATCTCTGGTGTCGTCAAATCAGCAATGTTTCCCTCTTCAATACGCGCATTAGGCGTTAGCATCTCTCATGCCATTGGCAACGCCTTATTTGGTGGTTCTGCTGAATACGTTGCGCTCGGATTAAAAAAGTACGGTCATGAATCACTCTTTTATTTTTATATAACCGTCGTGATGATCATGGCATTCATTGCTCTTCTCTTTGTCCCGAGTATGCGTAAAGGAGGCTACCTCCAAGAGGATGAAAAACATTAACCCTTTTTATCAACGAAAAAGCCCAAGAAATTGGGCTTTTTTTATCATTATCACAAATTTAATATTGTTTAAATTTTATGAAGTGCATTAAGTTGCTTAGCAACTAGATAATAAAAAGTCAGTCGACTTTTTCTACGCTCTCCAGACATCATCTCAGCCACTTTTGAAACAGCCGTTTTAGCACTCTTCTCATCGGCTTCTAAAACATCTTGAACCCATTTTTCAACACGTTCTAACTCTTTTGGATCCGATATAGCAACAAGCGCTGCATCCTGCTTTTTCATCACTAAAGCTAAACGACGGCTAAGTCGTTCTACTGCTGCTTCATCGGGATTTGAATCATATAGTTTAATATCTGCTAAATTATTTGTCATTTTGCATCATCTCCTCTCCAAAAATGAGCGGACTATACTTTACAGCCGCATCATATAGCTCCATAAATAATTAGAGGATTAAAAATATTAACAACCCCCCCTTTTCCTAAGACTGTTCTTCATCTATATTTAGAGGGCTGGTTTACCAGCTATGGTAATAAATGGACGGTGAAATAAACCTATTGGACCCGGGGGCGGTACCCGGCGCCTCCACCAAAATATAAGAAACCAAAATTATATTTTGGTGGGGGCGAAATAGGATCGACAAGGGTGTAAAGATCGCTCTTTTACTCGGCATTGTACCACCGTTATCGGGCTAAATGAGTAGTTGCAAATGACAACTATGCGGAAGCACGTCTCGCCGCTTAAGGTGGTGTGAATGTTTCAATTTAAGTCTTAAACCGTCGCAGGTTTAAGCGGGGTTCGGAGGCACCTGGCAACAGAAGCCTTCACTTTTTTAAATGTTGTTGATTGATCTATCAGACATTATCAGACATTATTTACCATAGAGTTTCGTATTTATTCGATTTATTGAGGTGCATCGTAGAAAAAATCTGCTAATTTAAAATATATTCTGTCACACAATATCAATACGCCCCATTCTGCTACGTGAAATAAAAGGAATAAACTTCGATGGTTAAAGATCAAATCCGTTACGATATTCTCGTTCAGGATGCGCTTCGTGGAGTTATCCGTAAAGTTTTATCGGAAGTTGCCAAAGCAGGTCTTCCGGGAAATCATCATTTTTTTATAACTTTTTTGACAAATGCCCCAGGCGTTAAAATTTCTCCTCGGCTAAAAAATCGCTATCCCGAGCAAATGACAATCGTCTTACAACATCAATTTAGAGATCTCAGTGTTTCAGAAACAGCTTTCGAAGTAACCCTCTCTTTCAGGGAAATAACCGAAAAGCTCGTGATTCCTTTTACTTCCATTCAGGTCTTTTATGATCCTGTAGCAGCATTTGAAGCAGCATTTGATCTGCCCTCAAATCTGACCTCTGGAGAAAGTGAAAATTCAGAAAATACCTCAACTACGCCTATTACCTTATCAAACAAACAAAAAAAAGAAAATACGCTTACAAAAGAACAAAATCTCAGTACAAATAAAGAACCTTCAAATAACGATGCAAAACAAAATCAAAGTGCTGATGTTGTCTCTTTAGATTCCTTTCGGAAAAAATAATTTTTCTCATGACTGAATTGATTAATCTTCGCCAATTTCGAAAACAAAAAAAACGTACAGAAAAATCTCTTTGTGCTGAGCAAAATCGTTATCGTTTTGGACGAACAAAAACTGAAAAAAATTTTGAGCAGCAAAAATCTTTAAAAATGCAAAAATTTCTTGATCAAAATCGTTTGCGAAACGACGAATAAAGGTGGAAAAATGCACGAAAATAATTCTATCGATTGGTCAAAAGTCATTCCACGAAAGATATCTGTTCGCGTTGATGGACACGCAACAAGCGTCTCTTTAGAACCACCATTTTTAGATATTCTAAAAGATATAGCCCGCAAAAAAGGACAATCTTTAGCCTTTATTATTACCGATATTGATAGCAAAAGACCACAACAAGTAAATCTTTCGGCTTCGTTACGCGTTTATGCCCTTCAAAGCGTTCTCACCCAAAGCCTTTAATGTTTGTGCTTATTTTTTTACGTTCTCTTTCTGTCTGTTCAACTGAAACTGTTGTGACTTTTTAAGAGAAGTTTTTTTAATCTAGAACTTCAATAAAAAAAAGACTACAAAAGAGAGATAATGAGTAATTTTTCTGATCATACCATACCTTTCTTTGAAGAAGATTCCCCTCCAGACCATGATAAGAAGAGCTCTGGTTTTTTCTCCCATACTCTAAAAGAACAAAAATCATATAACACAGACTATTTAGAACAACTCAATCCAGAACAGCAACAAGCTGTTATGAATACTGAGGGACCTCTTTTAGTTCTTGCAGGTGCTGGTACAGGAAAAACACGCGTTTTAACAACCCGTATTTCTCACATTTTACGCTCTGGACTTGCCTCTCCTCAGCAAATACTTGCTGTCACTTTCACCAACAAAGCAGCACGTGAAATGAAAATACGTATTGGTGAACTTATTGGAGAAGTTGTTGAAGGTATGCCTTGGCTTGGAACCTTTCATTCCACTGGAGCTAAAATTTTACGCCGTCACGCAGAGCTTGTTGATTTAAAAAGAAACTTTACAATTCTCGATAGCGATGATGTTCTTCGACTTTTAAAACAACTTATTCAAGCTGAAGGATTAGACGATAAGCGTTGGCCCGCACGAAACCTTGCCATGATGATTGATTCTTGGAAAAATCAAGGACTCTCACCAACACATATCTCAAAAAGTGATGCTCATTCCTTTGGTAATGGCATGGGACGTGAACTTTATCACAGTTATCAAAATCGATTAAAAGATCTTAATGCTTGTGATTTTGGTGACCTTCTACTTCATTCTATCTCTATCTTCCAACATAATCCAGATATCCTTCGCGAATATCATTCTCAATTTCGTTATATTCTCGTCGATGAATATCAGGATACAAATACAGCACAATATCTTTGGCTTCGCCTTTTGGCCCAACATCCTCAAGGTCAACATGTTAATCTTTGTTGTGTTGGCGATGATGATCAATCCATTTATGGATGGCGTGGTGCAAAAGTCGAAAACATATTACGTTTTGAAAAAGATTTTCCTTCTGCTAAAATTATTCGTCTAGAACGCAATTATCGCTCAACATCTCATATTCTCAAAACCGCCTCCCATCTCATTGCGCATAATGAAGAAAGACTGGGAAAAGTCCTTTTTTCTGCTCAAATAAAGAGCGAGGAAGAAAAGGTAAAAATTCATTCAGCATGGGATTCGGCAGAAGAAGCACGAGCAATTGGAGAAGAAATCGAACGCGCACAACAAACCGGTCATGCATTAAATCATATGGCTATATTGGTACGCGCATCATTTCAAATGCGTGAATTTGAAGATCGCT
Organism: Bartonella sp. AP258QHHD; assembly: GCF_042196145.1. NCBI lineage: Bacteria > Pseudomonadati > Pseudomonadota > Alphaproteobacteria > Hyphomicrobiales > Bartonellaceae > Bartonella > Bartonella sp. AP258QHHD. The sequence goes on along the minus strand of NZ_JBHIPR010000063.1, from coordinate 80,695 downwards.
TTGTAACGCTTGGCCTTAATTATCGCGTTATTGGTGGTCCTCGTTTTTATGAGCGGATGGAAATACGTGATGCCATGGCTTATTTACGCGTTGTTGTCCAACCCACTGATGATTTAGCTTTTGAGCGTGTTATTAATACACCGAAACGCGGCATAGGAGATGCAACCCTGCGCATTCTTTATGAGAGTGCACGTGCACGTGCTGTTCCTCTCTTTTCTGCTGCCGCTGACATCATTGAAACAGATGAATTAAAGCCTAAGGCACGCAGTGCGTTACGAAGCCTCATTGAAAACTTCCGCCGCTGGCAAAATATGCTTCAAGACACTCCTCATAGAGAACTTGCCGAGATCGTCCTTGATGATTCTGGTTATACAACCATGTGGTTAGAAGATCGTTCACCAGAGGCTCCTACAAGACTAGAAAATCTTAAAGAAATGATTCGTTCCATGGAACAATTTGAAAATCTTCAAAGTTTTTTGGAACATGTTGCACTCGTTATGGAAACGGAAAATAATGAAAATATGGATGCAGTCAACATCATGACACTTCATTCAGCCAAAGGGCTTGAATTTGAAACAATTTTTCTTCCAGGTTGGGAAGAAGGACTCTTTCCCCACCAGCGCTCATTAGATGAAGGTGGACGTTCAGGATTAGAAGAAGAACGGCGTCTTGCTTACGTAGGTCTAACAAGAGCAAAAAAACATTTGCATATATGGTTTGTATCGAATCGAAGAATTCATGGACTTTGGCAACCTGCTCTTCCCTCCCGTTTTCTAGATGAATTACCAGCAGAACATATAGAAGTTGTAGAAATGGAAACATCCTATGGTGGTTATGGAAAATCTTCCTTTCAATATCACGATTCTTTTTATAATGACTATGCAACAGCAAGACAAAAGCGTGCACAAAAAAACAAGAATATTGAAGGAAAAATTATCACGCAATCAATCTCTCATACACCATCAGATTTTTCTGTCAATGATCGGATTTTTCACATAAAATTTGGTTATGGTTATATTATAGCAATAGACGATCGTAAATTGACAATAATGTTCGAAAAAGCCGGAGAAAAGCGTGTACTAGATAATTTTGTAAACAAAGCTTAATTACAAGCAAACCATGATCCGTTTTTCCAAGAGATCATTTTGTTTTATTCTGACTATCATTTCCATTTGCGAACAAAGGCTTCAATGGGCAAATTTTGCATATCAGGCAATGCGTCGTGAATTTTATTAAGTGGCCAATCCCACCAAGCCATATCTAAAAGGCATTCTATCACATGATTGGGAAAACGCATCCGCAATCGCTTAGCAGGCACCCCAACGACAATCGTATAAGGCATAACATCTTTCGTTATAACAGCGTTCGCGCCAATGATAGCGCCATGACCAATTGTCACCCCAGGCATAATAACCGCACCATGTCCAATCCACACATCATGCCCAATAATAACACGTTTTGCACAACGCCTTTCACGAAAACCACTATCTAATGCCATATAACGAAAATATTCGTTTGGACGATAGGTTATTTTATGCGTTGAAACGCGCTCCATAGGATGCTCCAACGCATTCATCCGTACATGAGATGCAATAGAACAAAAACGCCCAATATCGCTATAAATAGCCTCACTATTACGCTCTAAATAAGAAAAATCTCCAACGGTTACATCCCGTAAAATCACCCGCTCATTAATTTCCACATAGCGCCCTAATTTACAACCATGCAGCCGCGCTGTCGTATGGATACGAGGTTCACTTTCATGAAATCGAAGATCTTTCTCAATATTCATACATCTTTCACCAATGTTTTATCAATAGATATGGAAAGACATACCAATCAAGCCAATAAAATCAACCATGAAACAAACATTGCAAAACAAACCTGCCGATGTTACAATTTCTCGATCTATCTAAGAGAGTCAAACTATGAAAAATGTAATACGCATCTTGGGGCTGACAATCATATTTCTTGCAGGTGTTTTTATTTATGATACGCTGACAAATAAGCCTTTAGGTGATAACTTTACTCTCACTGATTCTAATGGAAAAAATATTACTGAGGCTGATGTTCGAAGCAAGCCTTCAATAATTTTTTTCGGCTTCACTATGTGTCCTGAAAGCTGCCCTACCACACTGATGAATCTTGATCGATGGCTTACAGCCCTTGGGCCTGAAGCTGATAAATTAGGTATATGGTTTGTGACTGTTGATCCTGAACGTGACACACCAAAAGTACTCCATGATTATCTCAGTAATTTTAACAATAAAATTGTTGGCATTAGTGGAGATCCTGATAAAGTTCATAAAATGGTCAATTCTTTCAACATCGTTGCTGAAAAAGTCCCTGAAACAGATGGAAACTATACATATAACCATACAGCAGCAATTTTTTTACTCAAAAAAGGTGGAAAATTAGCTGGCGTTATTCGTTATGACACGAAAGAAAGCGATAGCGAATTAAAAGATGAAATCGCCATTGAACGGTTAAAAAAACTCATCTTAAACTAAAAAAAAAGCCGATCAAAAGAAAGAACAGCATGTCGCAACAAATTCGCCTCTATTATACTGCTTCTAAAAATGAAGCAGAACGGTTCTATACCCTTATAGAAACAGCCTTTGACGAAGAAGGTTATCCTCTTGCTCTTACAGAGATAGATGAACAAAATGCTGTATATGAGCTTTCTCTATATGTCGATCAAGACAATCAAGAGAACGCATTAAAACATTTTGCAAGCGTTCTCTCTATAGATTTTGATAAAATTAATATGGAAGTTTTACCCAACATTGATTGGGTACAAAAAAGCCTAGAAGGACTAAAACCTGTGCAAGCCGGTCCTTTTTTCCTTCATGGAAGTCACAACCGAAACGCCATTCCAGCAAATGTTCTCCCTATTGAAATTGAAGCTAATCAAGCTTTTGGCACCGGACATCATGGAACAACAGCCGGTTGTTTAGAAATGATTGCCAAAGTCATGAAACACGAAAATCCCCAAAATGCCCTTGATCTTGGTACTGGGAGCGGTGTACTAGCCATTGGCATAGCAATGCTCAAACCAATTACTGTGCTTGCATCCGATATTGACCCAATTGCTATTCAAGTTGCACAACACAATATCGAATTCAATGGTGTCAATGAATATGTTACAGCTATTACAGCAACAGGTTTTGCCCATGATGCAATTGCATCACGAGCTCCTTTTGATCTCATTGTTGCCAATATCCTTGCTAATCCGCTTATTGAACTTGTGCAAGAAGTGGTAACGGCACTTCAAAAAGGGGGATCACTTATACTCTCTGGAATTCTTGAAGAACAACATGCCCATGTTTTGGAGACTTATATAAAACAAGGACTGAAGCATATCGAAACATACCACCGGCAAGGATGGGTTACGATACACCTGAAATAAAATAAAAGAAAAGGACGTCGTTATGTATCAATCTTTTGAGGCGACAACAAATCCTGCTTATGCAGCAGAACGCATTTCTTGCCTTCGTAAAGAACTCGATCACCTTGGACTCGATGGTTTTCTTGTTCCGCGGTGCGATGAACACCAAGGAGAGTATGTCCCTCCTCATGCTCAACGCCTTAGCTGGTTAACCGGCTTTACTGGATCAGCTGGGATTGCACTGATTTTAAAAAACAAAGCCATCATATTTACAGATGGGCGATATAAGCTCCAAGTTCGCCAACAAACTGATCCTGATATTTTTAATTATGAAGATCTCATAACTTGTCCTCCCTCACAATGGCTTGAAAAAAATGGTCAAAAACTTTCTATTGGCTTTGATCCATGGCTCCACACGATTGCTGCCACCGATGCATTAAAAAACGCATTAGAAATGAAAGCAGGTGGAAAACTTGTAGAAGTTCAACATAATCCCATTGATCTGCTCTGGCATGATCAACCAAAATTACCACAATCTGCCTTATCAATTCACCCTCTCAAATATGCTGGGTGCGATACAGATGAAAAACTCGCTTTGATTTACAAAGATATACAGCAAACTCATGCAAATGCTTTTATTTTTACAGACCCCTCTTCCATTGCATGGACATTCAATATACGGGGCAATGATGTTTCCAACACGCCTTTTTCCCTTTGTTTTGCTCTCATTCCACTTAACAAAACACCAGCTTTATTCATTGACAGCAAAAAACTTGGTGTAGAACAGAAACAATATCTAGAACGTTATGCAAAATTATATGAACCAGAACAGCTTATTCCCAAGATCAAAGAGTATGTTCAAAAAGGGACAGTGTTTGCCTTAGATCCACAGCTAACATGCGAAAAATTACGAACTGTTATTGAAGAAAAAAATAGCTTTTTTATCACACTTACCGATCCTGCTGCTCTACCACGTGCCATTAAAAATGACACAGAACTCAATGGCGCACGCAAAGCGCATCTACGCGATGGTGTTGCCCTAACCCGTTTTTTTTCTTGGTTAGATAAACAAATACCAGGGTCAATAAGTGAAATTTCTGCTGCTCAAAAATTAGAAGAATTTCGCATAAATACAGCAAAAGAAATGGGAGAAAAACTTGAAGATCTTTCTTTTGATACAATCTCCGCAACAGGAGAAAATGGTGCCATTATTCATTATCGTGTAACAACGCAAACAAATAAACAACTCAAAGCCGGTGAACTTTACCTCGTTGATTCAGGTGGACAATATCGTGATGGCACGACTGATGTCACACGTACAGTAGCAATTGGGAATATTGGAGAAGAAGAAAAACGCTGTTTCACTCTTGTTCTCAAGGGCATGATTACTCTTTCAACTGCTTGCTTTCCCAAAAGAACCCGTGGACAAGACCTTGATGCTCTTGCACGCATTGCATTGTGGAAAGCTGGTTTTGATTATGCCCATGGCACCGGTCATGGTGTTGGATCTTATCTTTCTGTCCATGAAGGACCGCAAAATATTTCTCGTAAAGGGTGCCAAGAACTCATCTCCGGTATGATTCTTTCAAACGAGCCAGGCTATTACCGCGAAGGCGCTTTTGGTATCCGTCTTGAAAATTTGATGATTGTGAAACCAGCACAAAAAATTGATGGTGGAGATATAGAAATGCTCTCGTTCGAAACACTTACACATTGCCCCATTGATCGACGGTTAATCCTTCCAGAGCTTTTGACACAAGAAGAACGACAATGGCTCAATGATTACCATGCGCGCGTTTATCAGATGAATGCACCTTACTTAAATGAAGAAGATAAAAAATGGGCAAAAGAAGCAACAATGCCCCTTTAAATGAAGCAACCTATAACTTTTACCCTTTCTACAAAACACTACACCCTTCTCTTTTAAAGAGAGAAGTGCGAATTTACCATCAGCAAACACAAAAAATATTTCTACAAGATACTTCAAGTTTTTTGCTGGTACGGTAAACGCTAACCTCGGTGAAGCAAGATGAGATACACCTATACGCGGTAATACTTATCTTGGCGATCTCCATCTAGACACTCTCATATCCCTAGTTTCTTTATATGGAAACTTTCGTTATATTTTGTAACCCTCCGCATCGTATTTCTAAAACACCTATTATAACCAGCTTATTACGCTGTTTGGATTCAAAAATTCTGCATATTTATTCGAATAAATTTTACCTTTTTGTTTGCTTCACAATGATAATTTATATTATTTTAATTCTTGAATCATTTACAATAGCTGTAATTCATTATAATACATATTGCTACAATGAAATAGAATCTGCCATGAAATAAAATTAAGTATTTAGAATTAAAAGAAGGAGCATGATGATAACATCAGCGTTAAGATTTTTTATTTATTTGCATAGTTAACAATACAATATTATTTTCTAGACTATTACTTACTGTTGAAAAAACGTTATCCACAATATAGATAGTTTCCAACTGCACAGTATAAAAACAACATATATGGAGGCATGTGTTTTTACCTGAATGTGTTATTCAGCTAAAAATTAACGACAATAACAGAGGATATAAAAACTAGATAACACAAAAACAGTCACGTAAATAAAGAAGATTCAAACTCTCTACAGAGTTTTACAAATGCTCTGAAAAATACACAATAAAACGTGTGTCTTATAGCTTGTTAGTTAACAAAATCTTAAGCACAGATCTTAGTAATCTATATCCTTTCCTTATCCAGTATTTTAGAAATAAAGTGACTATCTTAATGCGTATAATTTTATTTTATTCCGTAATATTATTATTTGGATACTATATTGGGCCTTCTGTATTGAAGGAAATTACTAAATTTAAGCGAGTTCCTATTGCTTTATTTTCTGAAAATCAAGTCATTACTCAAAATCAGTACGATAAATTATACGAAGAGTACGTAAAGACACAATATCCTGATAATATATACGAAGAGCGCCTAGAAATTGCAAAAAAATATCTGGATAATAAGAGTTATGGTGTATATCATGTTCTAAGCCCTGGGATGATAGTACTAATTCCTGAAAATATAAATCTTATCCATGCGAAAGTTGTTTGGTGTGCATGCCTTGTGGACTTATTACAGGGAGAGTACAATAAAAAATTTCCAGCATTATCCCTACCTACCTACCTACATACATAAGCTACATTCTCAATATAATTGGAAAGAAAACGATTTCATTTGGGCAAAAAATTTAGTCATGAACTCGACAGATCCAATGTTTAGATACGCACGAATGGTATTTAATTCTGAAATATTCTCAATCCAAATACTAGCTCTAATAAACGAAATTTCCTATGCTGAGAAATTTGAGAGAGATGAAGGAAGTCAGGAAAAAAATTATGCTGCTAGACGCATTAGCGAATATCCGAAATTTTGTAATGAAATTGGACAAGTGTACCATCTAATAATGCCTGATAAGTATAGGTACCAGTAATCTTTTATAAATTCAACATAATAAACAACTCGCATTTATATCCCTTATTCATTTATAGCGGAATGTTTTATTATATTTTGTAATCTTCCGCGTTACATTTCTATTACGTCATTATAATCGGTTTATTACGGCATTTTGGATTAAACTCTACATATTTGTTCAAAAATTTTACCTTTCTTCACAGTAATAATTTATATCTTTTACTAATAATAACCTTGCATATTCTTCATCATAATAGTTTAAGTTTAATATTTAAGCTCAGCGTTAATCATTTTTAATAACTTAATAAATATCAAAATATATTGGCATTCTATGTTTACAAAAAATAGCCCCTTTATCTCCTTTTTGATTCCAGCTCCCCCAAATGTAAGAGAGATAACCACACAAACAGCATACGCATCTTCTAGAAAACATCCTCTAAACATTATGTTTCTCAATCAGCTGTAGCCAAGCCTCTTCATCGATAACCTCAACACCTAATTCTTCAGCTTTAGCCAATTTGGAGCCCGCTCCAGGTCCTGCAACAAGAAGATCTGTTTTTTTAGAAAGTGAACCAGATGTTTTAGCCCCTAATCGCTCTGCCAATGCTTTTGCTTCATCGCGTGACATATGCGCCAAAGTTCCTGTAAAAACAATGATCTTCTCCGCTATTGGTGAAGAATCTGCTATGATAGGCTCCTCATCAAGAGGAGTTACTTCTTCAAGCAAAACAGATAAAATCTCACGGTTATGCGCTTCTCTATAAAAATCAACAATTGCGCCCCCTACCTGTGGTCCAATTCCTTCAATATTGGTAAGTTCCATCCAAGCCTCATTTCCTTCTTCATTTTCCTTATCACATGGCATAAATGCTTCCATAGCCGCAGTTTCAAAAGCTGTATAATTTTTATAAGCACGTGCAAGGCGGCGTGCATTCACTTCGCCAACATGACGAATCCCCAATGCAAACAAAAAACGGCTCAAAGGAATTTCTCGGCGCGCATTAATAGCATCATACAGTTTCCGAACTGAAACAATACCAAAACCTTCCATATTTTCCAAACGTATCAAAGACTTTTCTTGGCGCCGTTGTAAAGTAAAAATATCGGCTGGTGTATGAATACAAAGCGCCTCATCTTGAGCATAGAAAAAAAACTCTACCTGTTTTTTACCCAAGCCTTCAATATCAAAAGCATTGCGTGAAACAAAATGACGAATACGTTCAATTGCTTGTGCAGGACAAATAAGCCCCCCTGTACAGCGACGCACGGCTTCTCCCACTTCACGAACAGCATGACTCCCACAAGCTGGACACAAATGAGGAAAAATAAAAACAGCAGCATCTTTCGGGCGTTTTTCAATGATAACATCAATAACTTGAGGGATCACATCACCAGCACGTTGTACAATCACGCTATCACCTACACGGATATCACGTCCTTCACGAATGGGCTCTCCTTTATGACCAATTCCCTTAATATAATCCTCATTATGCAAACTAGCATTGGTCACCACCACTCCACCAACAGTAATAGGCGTAAGACGTGCAACAGGTGTCAAAGCTCCCGTGCGACCAACTTGAATGTCAATATCTTCCAAAAGCGCTATCGCTTTTTCTGCTGGAAATTTATGGGCGATAGCCCAACGCGGCGAACGAGAAACAAACCCCAAGCGCTTTTGGAGCATCAAATCATTAACCTTATAAACAATGCCATCAATATCATAGCTTAAAGAATGACGGCATTCTTCGATATCGTGATAATAGCAAATAATATCTTCTACTGTCTTAAAGACTTTTGTTAATGGATTGATAACAAAGCCATACTCTTTTAGCTTTTTCATCATCTCCATTTGACTTTCTGCCAATATTTCACTCACCTCACCACAAGCATAAGCAAAAAATTGAAGTTTTCTGCTAGCGGTTATCCGTGAATCAAGCTGACGGAGAGAACCAGCCGCCGCATTTCGAGGATTGGCAAAGGTTAACTTGCCCTTCTCTTGTTGGCTGATATTTAGTGCTTGGAAATCTTCCCGCCCCATATAAACTTCACCACGCACCTCAATGATATCAGGAAAATCACCTTGCAAAACTTGTGGAATATCAGCAATTGTTCGGGCATTTGCCGTCACATTTTCACCGACAGTTCCATCCCCACGCGTTGCCGCACGCACAAGCTGCCCCTTTTCGTAGCGCAAAGACAAAGATAAACCATCAATTTTTGGCTCCGCTGTTATTTCCAACACTTGTGTTTCTGGAAGCCGTAAAAAACGACGAATACGCTCAACAAATTCAGTAACATCTTCAGAGCTAAACGCATTATCAAGTGAAAGCATAGGCTGTGCATGAACAGATTTTTCAAATTTTTCAGAAATTGGTGCTCCAATTTTATGTGAAGGAGAATCAATACGTATAAGCTCTGGAAAAAGAGCTTCAATTTCTGCATTACGACGACGTAAAGCATCATATTCTGCATCAGAAATTTCAGGCTGATCATCACGATTATAAAGCACATCATGACGTGCAATCTCTTTTGCCAACCACTCTAATTCACGTTCTGCTTCAACAGCTGTGAGATTTTTATATGCATCTTTGTTCATAAAATCTATTCCAAATTACAAGCGCTGCCACAAGGGCCTCTCACGCCTCCTCATCAAGTGAATCTCAATAAATATAAGCTTTCTAGTATTTTTATCGCTGACTAATTACCTTTATGCGAGAAGCTTTTGAGCCGCTGCACGCGCTTCTTCAGTAATCTGTTCTCCAGCCAACATACGGGCAATTTCTTCTGCACGCTCATGTTCTTTCATTTTATGAATCGCAGTAACAAAGCGTCCTTTATCATGACTCTCAATTTTTGAAATAAGAAAATGACCATGCGCTTTCGATGCAACCTGTGGAGCATGCGTAATAGCGAAAACTTGGACATGTTCTGATAAGCGTTGCAACCGTTGCCCAATAGCCGCTGCAACAGCCCCCCCAACGCCTGTATCAATTTCATCAAAAATCAGCGTCGGTGCTGATCCTCGATCAGATAAAACAACTTTTAATGCCAGCAAAAAACGAGATAATTCACCGCCAGAAGCCACACTAAGCATCGGCCCAGCACGTGTTCCAGGATTTGTCCGCACCCAATATTCAATACGATCACATCCCTCTGCACTCCGCTTTTCCATATCACTTTGCATTTCAACAATAAATTCAGCCCTCTCTAACTTCAATGCCGGCAACTCAGCCATAACACTTTCAGATAAATGCCTTGCTGTCTCCCGACGCTTTATTGTTAAGGCTTGCGCCAATGTATCATAATTTTTCTTTGCCTGCTCTGCCTCATCTTCAAAACGTGTCAATATGGTCTGAGCCTCTTCAAAATCAGCCAGTTCAGCATCCATTTTATCGCGTAACTGAACCAATTCATCCGCAGAAACTTGATATTTACGAGCAAAACCCCGAAGAGCAAAAAGACGTTCTTCTATCCGTTCCAATTCATCAGGTTCAAAGTCCAATGCTCGTATTGCCACCTCAATACCTTCTTGTGCTGTTGCAAGTGCATGCAATGCCTCATCAATAGATTTCACCACTGGTGCAATAAGTTCTTGCGCCTCAGGAATTTTCCGCTCCAAACGCCTCACCAAATTGGAAAGCACTGGGATTGGTGATTTTTGACCCGTTAAAAGATCATCCGCTTCTTTTATATCCGTTGCTATTTTTTCTAATTTAAGCATATCTGCACGGCGAAGAGAAAGAGCATCTTCTTCACCAACTTGAAAATCAAGCTTTTCAAGCTCTTCTACACACGCACGAAGATAATCAACCTCACGTACAGCGCTCTCTACTTTAAGACGCTGCTGTTGCAAACGCTCCTCACATTCACGCCATGTGTGATAACACTGACGCAAATTTTCCACTTCATCTTCAAGACCACCAAAGGCATCTAATAATTGGCGATGTGTAGCAACATCAACAAGCGCACGATCATCATGTTGTCCATGGATTTCAACCAGCAAACGGCCAACACTCCGCATCAATGCAACACTAGACACCTGATCATTGATAAAAACACGGCTACGTCCATCACTTGATTGCACACGTCGTAAAATAATATCACCCTCATCATCAAGACCATTCTCACGAATAAGTTGACGTGCAGGATGTGAAACAGACACATCAAAAACAGCTGTGACCTGCCCGCGGTCAGCCCCATGACGCACAAGCGAAGCATCACCCCGCCCCCCTAGAGCAAGTGATAAAGCATCAAGGAGAATAGACTTCCCCGCACCCGTTTCTCCAGTTAAAACCGTCAACCCCGCTGTAAAATGAATATCGAGCGTTTCGATCAAAACAATATTATGAATCGAAAGCTGTACCAACATAGAGAATCAACGTACCCTCTTCTTGTCACCACCTAAAGCATTTGAGATCCAAGAAGATTTATGCTCACGTGGTGATATTTTATTCTTCTGCAAGAGATTATAAGAAAATTTATACCACTCACTTTTGGGATAATTACGTCCTAAAATAGCTGCTGCCGTCTGTGCTTCCGCCGTTAAGCCGAGAGCAAGATTAACCTCAGTCAAGCGGAAAAGTGCTTCTTCAATTTGATTTGTATCAGAATACTCTTCAACTACGGTACGAAACCGTCTACTTGCCGCAAGATAGCGCCGCCCCTCTTCATAATAACGGCCAATCTGCATTTCTTTACCAGCCAGCTGTTCGCGACCAAAACGGATTTTATCCTTAGCATCCTTGACATACTCAGAATTAGGATAACGCTCTATAAGAAGCTGCATAGCAGCAATAGCACGTTTCGTATCACGTTGATCACGTGTAACATCAGGAATCCGACGGAAAGAAGAAAGACCAATAATATAGTATGCATAAGCCGAGTCAGTCGACCCTGGATAAAGAGTAATATAGCGTTGAGCCATACTAATTGAATCATCATACTTTCCGAGTCGATAATTAGTAAAAGCACCCATGACCAAAGATTTACGTCCCCAGTCTGTATAAGCGTACTGTTTTTCAATCTTCAAAAACTTCTTCGATGCATCCCCAAGCCGCCCACTTTCAAGGCTAGCAAGCGCCTGATTATAGAGAACATCTGGTGGCTCTATTTTCAAAACATAAGCAGATGGATCAAGGGTATTTTTCTCTTTAAAGAGGCATCCCGCTAACATACAGGTGCTTCCCAAAAGCACCACCCCCAATATCTTGCGTACAATGTTAGATTTTCTATATGTCATATTTCCAATGCACACATGAGATTTTTTCATAGTTTTTCCGGCCTCCACAGAATATCACCTTGTAGCAAAAACAATTTATCAAAGGTTTTATACCATATCACTTTAAAATCCACATAACCAATTTAGCAGTTTAGGTCAATCATCCCCTTAAAAATCAAATAAACGATAAAAAAATCTTGCCAATTTTTTTACTTTTTCTCTAAAAAGCTTTTTTCATAATATGATTCGTCTGCCAAAACAGCCTTCACCAATTGCGCATTAATTCTATGCCCACTACAATAAGAACGAAATAATCCAATAAAAGGTGCCCCAAGCAAAGCAGTATCACCAATCGCATCAAGCATCTTGTGCCGAACACATTCATTCTCCCAATAAGGACCATCGGGATTTAAAATTTTATCATTAAGGTCGATAACAAGAGAATTTTCCAAAGAAGCGCCTCTCGCCTTTCCAGAAAGCCTTAATTCTTCCACGTCTTTGATAAAACCAAAAGTGCGCGCACGTGACAAATCATCCCTAAACCCTCGTGTGGTAAGATCAAAACTGAAATGTTGCTTACCAATAACAGAAGAAGGAAAAGAGATCGTTATATCAAAACGACGTCCATCGAATGGCAAAAGCTCTGCAACACCATGAGCTCCTTCAACCCGCACCGGCTTTTTTATAATGAAATAAGAACGCAACGCATTTTGCTGTACAATACCAACATCTTCAAAAGCTTGGCAATATAGCCACGCTGAACCATCCAAAATAGGAATCTCATTATGTGACACTTCAATAACAAGATTATCCAAATTATAAGCAGCAATTGCCGCCATCAAATGTTCAATTGTTTCAACCCTTACATCTCCATCTCCAAGTACTGTTGATAATTCAGTTTCTCCTGTTTGCGATGCATGGGCTTGAAATATTTTCTCTGTTCCGTCTAATCCACAACGCTTAAAAACAATACCACACCCAACATCCGCTGGACAAACCTTTACCACTGACAAACAGCCACTATGAACGCCAATCCCCTTAAATGTTACTGCTTTTTTAAGAGTAGACTGATATTTTGGTACTAAATTCATCATATCATTTTATTAAATTGCTTGTACATCTTTTAACAAAATTTATAAAACTATAAAAAATATTCATAGTAAATAATAAAAAAAAACCGCTTATTGTAAGCGGTCTTTTTAAAACAAAGTATTTTATCCAAAAACAGTAATATATTTTACTGTATAATTTTTAACTGAGCATTAAAGAAATAATAAAATTTCTTACTTTACCTCATTTTTCATCAATTAATTTGCCTGACGACGTAAAAATGCTGGTATTTCCAACTGATCTTCTTCACTTATAAAAGTACGCTGATCTTGTGGTACCTGAGGATGCAGCTCACCAGAACGACGTGGAACATAAACAGAAGCATCTTGAGAAAGCGCCTGAGAGTTTTTATTGTAAACATGAGAATCTTTCTGCTGAGACGATCTAACAGCAGGCTCCAGCCTCGCTTCTGGCTCAGCTTCTTCACGATGTGTCAAGCTCTGTTTCAAACGCTGCCAAAGATTACGAGGACCCTGATCCGTCACAAATGTTCTTTGGCTTTGTCCATGAGCAACAGGAGGAAAATCCTTTAACTCAGGCATACGCATTGGAGCGCGCGCTTGCATTTGTTGCATTTGTTTTGGTTGCACTGGCTTTTCTTTTTGCTTCACAAGCCCTGTCATCTCATCAAGAACATGCGCTGTTGCCTCCATACTCACAGGAGCCGTCATCGCCTGTTGAGAACCACGGCTTACTTGCATACGAGGCACATTTGATCTCTGTTCCTGAACAGCATTTGAACCATACGCAACAGCATTCGTGGCACTTCGTGTTGTCATTGCTTCTGCAGGTTGTGCAAAAATTTGACTTTTGGGACGGAACTGTTCTCCGGTTGATTTACCCTTCTCTATTTCAAGTGATTCGATCACTTCTACCATTGACTCAGAACGCAGAGGCGATGATTGAACATGAAAAGAACTATGTGACGTTCCAGGATCGCTCTTGCGTATTGAAGAAGCAGGCCTTTGAATCTGAGGATGAGAGGACTGAACCACATCACTAACTTCACGATCAATACCGGTGGCAACCACAGAAACACGAATAACACCTTCCAATGACTCATCATCAATAGCGCCAAAGATCACATTCGCATCAGCATCTACTTCTTCACGAATACGATTAGCAGCTTCATCAACCTCAAAGAGAGTCATATCACGACCACCCGTAATAGAAATCAATAAACCACGCGCCCCACGCATAGAGGTATCATCCAACAATGGATTTGCAATAGCAGCTTCAGCCGCAGCCAAAGCACGCCCATCACCAGATGCCTCACCCGTTCCCATCATGGCTCGACCCATTTCGTGCATAACAGAACGAACATCAGCAAAATCAAGGTTAATCAAACCCTCTTTAATCATCAAATCCGTAATGGAAGCGACACCAGAATAAAGCACTTGGTCAGCCATAGCAAAAGCATCAGCAAACGTTGTCTTATCATTTGCAATACGGAAAAGATTTTGATTGGGAATAACAATCAATGTATCGACAGACTTTTGTAATTCTTCAATACCAGCCTCTGCCGTTTTCATACGACGTGCGCCTTCAAACTGAAACGGCTTTGTCACAACACCAACAGTCAAAATACCTTTTTCACGCGCTGCGCGAGCAACAACGGGAGCAGCCCCTGTTCCAGTTCCTCCCCCCATACCAGCAGTAATGAAAACCATATGAGAGTCTGCAAGATGATCAATAATTTCATCAATACATTCCTCCGCCGCCGCTTGTCCAACTTCAGGCAAAGCCCCAGCACCCAAACCTTCTGTCACAGCTGCCCCAAGTTGGATAACACGTTCAGCCTTTGACATAGCCAAAGCCTGTGCATCCGTATTTGCAACAACAAAGTCAACTCCCTGAAGACCAGCATTTATCATATTATTCACGGCATTCCCGCCACCACCTCCAACACCAAAAACGGTAATGCGTGGCTTCAATTCCGCGATATCTGGCCGATGCAGATTAATCGTCATTTTCTTTTCCTTCTCATAAGACACCGCAAGCCAAAGCGATGAAATTTATCCAACTAGACTTAACTAAAAACTCTCACGCAACCACTGACCAACACGCTGAAAATATCCACGCGTGCCCATCGATAAATGATTTCCTGCCGCCTGCATTGTTTTTTCTTCAAAACCCACCAATTGCGGATAAATTAACAACCCAACAGCAGATGTAAACGCCGCCCCTTTTGCAAGAGAAGGAAGCCTCGAAATACCTAAAGGCCGCCCGATACGAACATTTCTTCCTAATATAGTACGTGCCATTTCTGGCAATCCTGTTAACTGGCTTGCTCCCCCAGTCAAAATAACACGTTTACCAATGATGTGACCAAAACCAGAACGATTTAAACAATCACGGACCATTTCTAAAATTTCTTCAACACGCGCACGAATGATACGCCCAAGAACCGCGCGAGGATATTGAGTTTCACGCTGTTCACTCCCAATTTCTGCTACATTAATCATTTGCCGCTCATCAGCACTTGTTAAAAGTGCTGAACCATAAACAACTTTTAAACGTTCCGCCTCTGTTAAAGACATAGAAAATCCGCGCGCAACATCAAGAGTGACATGATGCCCCCCAACAGCAAGAGCATCTGCATGAATAAATTTCCCCTCAAAAAACACTGAAAATGTTGTTGTTCCACCACCAAAATCAATACATGCAGCCCCTAAACGCGCCTCATCATTCATCAAGACAGCAAGACCACTTGCAAAGGGAGTAGCAACCATTGCTTCAACACTCAAATGTGCACGATTAATACAAGTTTCCAAATTACGCAAAGAGGCTGTTTCTGCTGTTACCACATGCACGTCGACACCAAATGTTTCCCCTGCCATGCCAATAGGATCAAAAATTCCTTTATCTCCATCCAATACATAAGAAACTGGAACTGAGTGCATAACATGACGTTCAGCATCAAAGGCTTTACGCGAAACATCTGAAAAGGCCATACGCATATCACGCTTGGTGACTTCACGACCATTCAAATGAACCTTTCCATTAATCAAAGCACTTTGTAATCGACTTGAGGAAAAATTCACAATCACTGAATCCACCACCAAACCCGCCATTTTTTCTGCCGCATCAACAGCCAATCTTATTGATTGTTCTGCTGCAAACATATCCATGACAACACCGGATTTAATACCACGTGAACGCTGCACTCCAAAGCCTAGAATTTCCGTAGAATGTGTACGACCATGTAAATAGTGTGCATGCTTCAAAGGACGCAAACAAGCAATAAGACAAACAATCTTACTTGAACCGACATCAAGTACCGTTAAAAAACGTGTTTTACGCCCCTTCAAATGATGTGATCTGAGTAGCATCATAGGCTTCCTGCCTTTCGCGCTTTTAAAATACGTTCTTCTTCTGCTACAGTAGTATGATAACGCTCCAACGTTTCATCTGATAAAGAAACAGTAATTCGATCAGCAAGACGTAAATCAACACTGAGAATATCGCGAGATAAAAGATCTTGCATTATACCGGACGAAAAAAGAGAAGAAAGCCTTTCAAGAGCACCATTTTCAGGCAACATAACGCGCATTCCATTATTCAAAACAAGATCCCAACGTCTATCACCTACCCGCACAAAAGCACGAATACGATCATATACTTCCGGATAGACTGACAGCGCTTGAATAAACACTTTAGCAGCATTTTGTGCACCCTGCCCAACCACAAGAGGTAAATCCCGAACAATTTCCCCTTTAAAAGGCACAATGACACGACCTGTATTATCAACAATATCCATTATGCCATCATGTTGCCAAATGGCATAGGGTTCACGCTCCACGATGGAAATGCGCATTCTATTGGGATAAATTTTCTGAACATTAGCCGATTGCACCCAAGCCTGTTTTTCCAACAGAGAACGCGCTCTTTCAACATCAAAAGTGAATATAGAAGGCGCAACATCAAGTTTTAAAATTTTAAAAATATCCTGCTTTGCCAAGCGCTTATTACCGCTTATATCGACATGAGTGACCACAAAACTACTATCCAATATGATCGTATTTACGATCACAGCCATCTGACCACTTGATGAAAGTCCATAAAAAGCCGTAACAAAGAAAAACCACACAACAGCAAAAGAGCCAAAATGGCGTGGAATATGAATATTGACAAAAACAAACTCAAACATAAACCGAAGAAAACGACGATAAAGACGTGGCAAAGCCGGCACTGAAAGCACCTCCATCGGAACATTTGTTTTATTAACATTCAACGCATACATGATGCGTCCTCCACCATCCATTGAACAATATCGCCGTAAGTACGGCCGCTCGCTTTTGCAATATCAGGAAGAAGAGACGTCGAGGTCATACCTGGTTGCGTATTAATTTCAAGCCAAACCAATTCTCCCGTTTTTTCATCAAAACGAAAATCAGAACGGCTAACACCTCGACACCCTATCGCCTGATGGGCTGCTAAAGACATTCTTTGCACACTTTGGTAAATATTTAGTGAAAGTTGTGCAGGACAAATGTGAAGAGAACCACCCGTTTTATATTTTGAGTCATAATCGTAGAATGGAAAGTGTTTATCGGGAAGAATTTCACACACATCCAGCACTTCGTTCCCCAAAACAGCACAAGTCAATTCACGACCAGGAATATATTTTTCAATCATCACCTCATCGGCATACCCCCACTCAGCTCCCCCAATATTATGTGGCGGTGCAATTTCATTTCCTTGAACAATGACAACACCAAAACTTGATCCTTCACACACAGGTTTAATTACATAAGGAGGCTCCATGGGATGCGTTCGACCCAAAGCAAAGCGGCTCATGATACGAGAAGGAGCAACACAAACCCCAACATTTGCAACGATAATTTTTGCACGTCCCTTATCCATTGCCAAAGCAGATGCCATCACGCCAGAATGAGTATAAGGAATTTTTAAATATTCAAGAATCCCCTGAATCCGGCCATCTTCACCAAATGGACCATGCAACGCATTGAAGGCAATATCGGGCTGCAACTGTTCAAGAACAGAAGCAATATGAGCATCAACATCCACGCGGCTCACGCGATACCCCTGCACCTCTAAAACATCAGCACACGCCGCCCCTGAAGATAAACTTATAGACCGTTCAGAAGAAAAACCTCCCATTAACACAGCTATATGTTTATCTTTCATAATAAATCACCCTCTTTCGCATACTATATGTAGTCTATATAGAATACATCAGCACTACATACAGGAAAAACAAAGTTTATCCTTGCGAATCAATAACCTAGCATTTTGCATAATGAATCAGACTCAAAAGCTTGATGCAAGAGATTCTTTGTTAATTTATTGATTCTTAATAGAAATTTTTTATTATCTCTTTGAAATGACTCAATTTTTTATTTTCACTTTTTTAGTGAACAATAAATCAATGAAATGGATCAAAAGGAGGAACACTTCGACCACGCTCAAATTGACCAATACGCTCTATTTCCCATTGTAAAAGGTGGGCTGAATTTGCAAAAACACGCGCACGCACTGTTTCTCCCAATGCTTCAAGATCATATCCTGTTGCTTGCCCTGTATTGATCATAAAATTACAGTGCATTTCACTCATTTGAGCGCCACCAATCCGTAAACCACGACACCCTGCTTCATCAATCACGCGCCACGCAGATCCATTCTCAGGATTTCTAAAAGTTGATCCACCGGTCTTTTCACGAATAGGTTGCACTGTTTCCCTATGGAGGGCAACTTCATCCATAGCAGCACGAATATTATCTTTATTACCAGGCTCCCCTTCCAATAAAGCAGCAGTAAAAATAAAACCTTCAGGAATATCACACTGGCGATAGGAATAATGCATATCTTTCACACTCAAGATATGACGTTGCCCTTTACGATCCAACGCATAAACCTCAACAACACGTGCTGCGGTTTCAACACCATTTGCACCCGCGTTCATTTTGAGAGCTCCTCCAAGACCTCCAGGAATGCCATGATAAAAATGAAAACCTGCAATCTCAGCTTCTAAAGCGGCAGCAGCTAAATGTTTGTCCGCCGCACCAGCACCAACTAAAAAGCCTTTTGGAGAAACCTGCTTCACTTGCCCAAAACTTTTTGGCGAAAGACGAATCACAACACCAGGAACCCCCCCATCACGCACCAGAAGATTAGAACCGATACCGACAATTGTGACAGGAATAAATTCAGGCAAATTTTGAAGGAAAAGAGCTAAATCTTCCTCATCAACAGGCTGATAAAAAAGTTCTGCCAACCCACCAGTGCGAAACCACGTCACCTTACGCATCTCAACGTTAGGTGTAAGCTTGCCTCTTATACCCCCTAACAGTGGTTGCAATTGCGCCAATAGCGCCTCACCATCAATGTGCTGAAAATTTATCATGACCATCCAATACCGCTAACTGATGAGGCAAAGCACACGCCCATTGTGTGATATTGCCAGCACCAAGAAAAACCACATAATCCTCTGCCTGAGCAAATGTTGAGACAAGAGACACAACATCTTCCAGACCATGTATCAAGCGCACATCACGATGACCAGCCATTTTAATATGCTCTACCAATTCTTGAGAACCAAATCCTACAATAGGTTCTTCACCAGCCGCATAAACGGGCGTAATCAACACTGTATCTGCATCATTAAAACAAGCAGCAAAATCATCAAATAAATGATACAAACGCGAATACCGATGGGGTTGTGCAATCGCAATAACACGCCCTTTTGCACTCTCACGTGCAGCACGCAAAACTGCCTTTATTTCAACAGGATGATGTCCATAATCATCAAATATTTCAATGCCACGCCAACTTCCTGTTCGCGTAAAACGCCGTTTTACTCCGCCAAATTCTGCTAAGCCCCTTTTTATAGCTTCATTTGAAATGCCAAGTTCATGCGCAATAGCAATCGCCGCCGTTGCATTGGCAACATTATGCTGCCCTGCCATGGGCAAAAGCAAATTTTTTAACTCAATCTTTCTTCCTGTTTTGCGTGAGCGAACAAGAACATCAAAATGGGTTTTTTGACCATCCATCGAAAGATTAAGAAAACGAACATCCGCTTGTGGATTTTCACCATAAGTGATCACCCAACGATCATCAATACGGCCCGCCAATGACTGAACCTCTGGATGATCAAGACACAAAACAGCAAAACCATAAAAAGGAACATTTTCTACGAATTGCCGAAAAGCCTCACGCACAGCATCAAAATTTCCATAATGATCCAAATGCTCAGCGTCAATATTGGTAACAACAGCAATATCAGCAGGCAGCTTTAAAAATGTACCATCACTTTCATCAGCTTCAACAATCATCCAATCGCCATCTCCTGTACGAGAATTCGTACCATAAGCATTAATAATACCGCCATTAATCACCACTGGATCAAAATGACCAGCATCAAGAAGGGCTGCGACCATTGATGTGGTTGTTGTTTTACCATGTGTACCACCCACTGCAATTGCACGCCGAAATCGCATCAGCTCCGCCAGCATTTCTGCACGTCTGACAAGCGGCAAATGTCTTTCCTTTGCAGCAATATACTCAGGATTTGTTTTTTTAACGGCAGTAGAAAAAACAACAACCTCTGCATTCCCTAAGTTTTCAGCACAATGACCTATATGAACGTTAATTCCTTTTTTCCGCAAACGTTCAACATTTGCACTTTCAACTTGATCTGACCCTTGAACTTTATAGCCAAGATTATAAAAAACCTCCGCAATTCCACTCATACCGATCCCCCCGATTCCGATAAAATGGATAACGCCTATATCAAGTGGCATTTTCATTAAAAAGCTCCTCTTTTATA
The DNA here is from genome assembly GCF_042196145.1 of Bartonella sp. AP258QHHD. NCBI lineage: Bacteria > Pseudomonadati > Pseudomonadota > Alphaproteobacteria > Hyphomicrobiales > Bartonellaceae > Bartonella > Bartonella sp. AP258QHHD. The sequence continues at coordinate 59,727 of NZ_JBHIPR010000063.1, read as the reverse complement.
TCTGACAACAATCGCCCTGCAATTAAGGACTCAGCCATATCAGCAAGACGACGTGTTGCATGAGGTTGTCCAACTTTTTTTGCAGCAAGCGCTTGTTTTTCCAATAAATGGGGCGCACAACAAGCGTGCATTAAAAGAGAAGAAAGCTTTTGTGCATTTAAATCTTTTTCTGATATAATTTGCGCTCCCCCCACACGAGCAAGCAAAGCTGCATTGGCAGCCTGATCATGATCTAAAGCATGGGGATAGGGAACAAGCAGAGCAGGTCTACCAATCACCGCTATCTCACAAACGGACGAAGCCCCAGCGCGCGACAAAATAAAATGAGCATGTGCCATACGTTCAGCCATATCATCAAAGAAAGGAGCAACTTCTGCTTGTACCCCCATATCACGATAGATTTTGATCAACCTTCCTGCTTCACCGCGGACTTGCTGTACAATTCGTAAACGTTTACGGTTCTTATCATCAAATAAAGCAATAGCTTCTGGAACAATATGTGAAAAAGCAGAAGCCCCTTGACTACCTCCAAAAATCAAAAAATTAAATGGCTTTTCTCCCTCTGAAGAATGATAAGGAATTTTGGCCGCCTTCAACACAGCCTCACGGACAGGATTCCCCGTCAAAAGTATTTTATGAGCATAAGCGCCATTTGGTGACAACAAACCACCAGCGATTGCACGCACAAAAATTGCCAACATCCGATTGGCACGCCCCATAACAGCATTTTGTTCATGAATAAATGTCACACGCCTCGTTAAAGCCGCAATAAAAAGAGGAGGAAAGCTCGGATACCCCCCAAATCCTCCAACAAGAACAGGACGTAATTTATAAAACAACGCCAACGATTGCCCCATACCCCTTAGCAAAGACCAAAACGTCTTTATCAGAGCAAAAGGATGGCGTCGTGTAAATGTTGCCGATGAAACGATATGAATATGCTCTTCATCAAAACACCGAACAAAAGGGCGTGCTCTTTCATCTGTTATTAAATGAACATCATATCCACGCTGCCTTAATTCAACAGAAAGGGCTTCAGCAGGAAAAAGATGTCCACCTGTACCACCAGCCACCAAAATAATAACTTTTTTATCATTCATAAGGGGTATCCAAGACAGAAGAGGAAGAAAAAGCTGAAAGGCGCGCTTCTGGCCAACGACGTGTTAAACTAAGCAAAATGCCCATTGAAAACGCAATCGCCACCATCGAAGAACCACCATAAGAAATAAAAGGCAATGTCATACCTTTTGGAGGAATTAAGTGAAGATTAACGGCCATATTAATAGCTGATTGAAAGCCAATCATCATTGCTATGCCAGTAATACCAAGACGTATAAAGGAATCACGTGTATTCATGGCTATATACAATGAACGCATAACGATAAAGCCAAACAGCATCATAATTAATAAACAAAGAATAATACCATATTCTTCAGCAGCAACGGAAAATACAAAATCTGTATGGCTATCAGGAATGATACGTTTTACTGTGCCCTCCCCAGGACCTTGCCCAAACCAACCACCATTCAAAATAGCCTCACGTCCCACATCCACTTGAAAAGTATCTCCTTCACCTGTCAAAAAACCATTGATCCGCTCGCGCACATGATGCAGAAAAAAATAAGCTAAAATAATTCCTACAACGCCTAAAATGAGAAAGAGAAAAATAATAGTAAGAGGGACACCAGCAATAAAAAACAGCCCCCCCCATGTTGCACTTATTAAAACTGTTTGTCCAATATCAGGCTGCAAAACCAGAAGCACACAACAAATGGCATAAAGTAGAATCGCTAACGTATAACCCAGAATGCCCCTCTTGCGTATCTGTTCCGAAAAAAGCCAAGCGGACATAACCACAAAAGCTGGCTTCATAAACTCTGAAGCCTGTACAGAAAAACCAAATAGTAGAATCCACCTCCGTGCTCCCTTTAATTCTGGACCCCAAAATAAGGTTGCAACCATAAGAGCAAGCGTTACAATGAGCAAAAGAGCACATAAACGACGAATATTAGAAAGCGAAAAAAAGGAAATGGTAACCATCGTAAAAAATGCTGAAATGCTAAAAATGATATGCCACCGAACAAAATAAAAACTATCAGCAATTCCGATTTTTTTTGCAATAATAGGGCTGGCAGCAAAAGACAGCATAATGCCAATTCCCATTAAAATTAAACAAGCTGCAAAGATAGAGCGATCAATCGTCCACCACCAATTAGCAATTGGATCTCTATCTGCACGCGTCACCATGGTATCCACCTTATCCATTTTATAAATTATCTCAAAGTAATATGGTTCCCCAGCCTGTTTAACAAACACTTTAAAAACTAAATTACACAAAAAAAGATTCTGGAGTCTTAACGCAAAAATATTTTTTTATAACTGATGCTTTTTTATTGTAACTGCATCACAAAAGAGACAAATGCTTCGCCTCGCATTTCATAATTTTTAAATTGGTCATAACTTGCACAAGCAGGTGACAAAAGAACCGTCACCTCTTTTTCCTTACAACCCATTGCGTCAACAGCTGCTTCACGCACCGCATTTTTCAAAGTTAAGCTCATAGAAAAGGGAAAAGCAGATCCAATAGTGCGAGCAAATTCTTCCGCCGCGCTCCCAATCAAATAAGCTTTACGAATTTTAGGAAAAAATTCTCTAAGAGACTCTATCCCTCCCTTTTTTGCCTGTCCTCCAACAATCCAAAAAATATCATTAAAGGTGGAAAGCGCAGGAGCTGTTGCATCTGCATTAGTAGCCTTGCTGTCATTGATAAACAAAACCGCCCCCATTTTACGCACCTGCTGCATACGATGATCCAACCCTTTATAACTTGCCAAATGCTTGTTCACAGAAGGATCGGTTATTTTTAAAGCCTGCAATGTTGCTAATGCCATAAGGGCATTTTGCGCATTATGACTCCCACGTAACCCCGCCATAGGAGCAAGATCTGCAAGCATATGACTCTGTCCTTGACGAACAGAAAAGAGCTTGGTCCCATCTGCATAAAAACCATTTTCAACAAAATGATCCTTGGAAATTGCCTCAATTTGCTTCCCATCATGAAGTAACTGTTGATATAAAACCCGACAAGCTGCATCATCAACTGAAATGAAAGCCTGAGAAGCCTGAGCAATCAGATGCCTTTTGGTTTGCACATAACAGGCAAAACTCCCATGTCGATCAATATGATCAGGTGTTAAATTCAATAAAAGTCCAATGGTCGGCTGAAGAGAGGGAGTAAGATCAATTTGAAATGATGAACATTCAATCACATAGATACGTTTTTTAACAAAGGGCTTAAGCGTCAATATTGCTTTTCCGATATTTCCCCCCATCTGCACATCATAGCCCATTTTTTCCAACAAATGCGCAAGTAAAGCCGTTGTGGTTGACTTGCCATTCGTCCCCGTAATCGCAATGAAAGGAACATCTTGGTCACACAAACCATAATGTTGTAAAAAATGCTGGCGCGCACGAACAAATAATTCAATATCACCGATAATTTCTATATTTTATTTTCGTGCTTTTTCAACAATCCAATGGGGCTGAGGATAACTTAAAGGAACTCCAGGAGCTACAATCAATGCAACAAATTCTGACCAATCTTCATAACGGAGATCTCGTGTTGGAATATTGTGCCGAAAAGCCATTTGCACGCTTGAAGAACTATCATCCCACGCCACCACTTCTGCGCCACCGCACATCAATGCTTGTGCCGTTGCTAGTCCAGACTGTCCCAATCCAAACAGAGCAACTTTTTGACCTTTATAACACGTAACAGAAATCACATTCTCACCGCAATTTAAGTGTTGAAAGACCTATGAGAGCGAGAACAATCGAAATAATCCAAAAGCGTATCACGACTTGGCTTTCAGTCCAGCCTTTTTTCTCAAAATGATGATGTATCGGTGCCATAAGAAACACGCGTTTTCTTGTTAATTTGAAATAACCAACCTGAATAACGACCGAAAAAGCTTCCACAACAAAAAGCCCACCAATAAGAACCAAAACAATTTCGTGTTTCGTAGCAACCGCAACAGTCCCTAAGAGTCCTCCAAGAGCCAATGAACCAGTATCTCCCATAAAAATAGCTGCAGGTGGTGCATTAAACCATAAAAAACCAAGCCCTGCCCCAACAACAGCTCCCAATAAAACAGCCAATTCACCTGTTCCCGATACATAATGGATTTGGAGATAATCAGCAAAATTCATATTACCAGAAAGATAAGCAATCAGAGCAAAAGATAAAGCTGCAACCATCACAGGAACAATAGCAAGCCCATCGAGTCCATCCGTTAAATTAACCGCATTACCCGTCGCAACAATGACGAAAGCAGAAAAAGGAATAAAAAACCAGCCCAAATTGATAAGATAATCTTTTAAAAAAGGCAAAGCTAATCCAGATGAGCCAATTTTCAAGATGGCAAAAGCCGCAATTGCCGCAACAAAAAACTCCAAGCTTAATCGTGCTTTCCCAGAAAATCCTTTGTCTGTTTGTTTTGTGACCTTAAGATAATCGTCATAAAATCCAATTCCCCCAAAAGAAAGCATAACCAATAGCGATACCCAAAAGTAAATATTCGATAAATTACCCCATAAAAATGCCGATACCACAATGCCGATTAAAATCATCAATCCACCCATTGTAGGTGTTCCAGCCTTTTTAAAATGTGTTTGAGGACCATCAGCACGAATCGGTTGCCCCTTACCCTGCCGCAATTTAAGAGAAGCAATGATGCTAGGTCCAAACAAAAAGACGATAAGCCCCGAAGTAAGCATAGCCGCTATCGTGCGAAAAGTAATATAACGAAATACATTCACACCTGGAAGCCAATCACTAAACGAAGAAAAAAATAGCATCATGGAATAAAAAAACCTCTTAAAACTATGAAGAAACCGCTTTATAGCGATCAAACAATGCAGTCACAATATTTGATGAACAAAGGCTATTGGATGATTTAACCATAAGCAGATCCCCAGAAGAAATTTCTGCTAAAAGAAGCGATAAAATTTTCTCAATATTTTCAGCATAATGAACCTTAACACCAGCAGACAAATCACTGACTAAAGATTTCATCGCCTCACCAAATAGAAAAACCGGATTAGCACCAGAAAGACGTATTGGTTTTATTAAATCACGATGAAGCTTTTCACTATACTCCCCTAACTCTAGCATATCTCCTAAAATAGCAATTCGCCGCCCCCCTTTCCCTACAGGCCCTGTAGCAAGAAGCTCAAGTGCAGCACGCATAGAAGCAGGATTTGCATTATAGCTTTCATCAATGAGATAAAATTCACCCCCATTTGATAAAGACAGTCGATAACGAACACCTCGCCCCTTTTGAGAAGAAAAATGGCGAAAAGAAAGCAAAACAGGCTCTAGCTCAACCCCCATAGCATCACAAGCAGCAATAACCCCTAAACTATTTTGCACAATATGGCGCCCAGGAGCACCAATTTGGACCTCCCTATCCCGCCCCCCCATACGCACAATCATAGAAGAACTATCGGTTAGAAGACGTATATCATGCGCTTGATAATCAGCATCTTTAGTCTCACCAAAGCTTAAGATCTTTTTTACACCGCATTTCTTTGCTTTTTGAACGAGATAAGAAAAAAATCACTATCCGCATTTAAAATGGCAATGCCTTCCTCATCCAATCCTTCAAAAATTTCAGCTTTTGCCTTTGCTATTTCTTCAAGATCCTTGAAAAAACCCATATGTCCTGCACAAATATGCGTAATGAGAGCAACATGCGGACAAACCAGTTTGACCAGAGGGCGAATTTCATCTCTGTGATTCATGCCAATTTCAAAGATACCATAATCACTCTCCACAGGCATCCGCGCTAAAGTGAGTGGAACCCCCCAGCAATTGTTTAAAGAAGCGAGATTCGCATGAACATTCCCAGCCGTTGCAAGTGCTTGTTTCAAAGCTTCTTTTGTCGTTGTTTTTCCCACCGATCCTGTTATCGCGATAATCTTAGCTCTTGAACGTTTGCGTGCAGCTTGTGCAAGTTGTTCTAAGGCTTTCAAAACATCAGGAACGACAATGAGTGGAGCCGATATCTTTTTCATATCCCTCAAACGGTGTTCCGCAACGATAAGAACGCCTGCACCTCGTTCATAAGCTTGCGCAGCAAAATCATGACCATCAAGATGATGCCCTTTAATGCAGAAAAAAACATCCCCTTCCGCAAGAGTACGGCTATCAATGGAAACCCCAGAAAAAGTTTCTGGCAGGCTTCCCCTTACAACACCATTAACTGCAGCAACAAGTGCTTGCTTATCCCATAAAGCTGTCATTTTTTTCGGTCCTCTAAAGCTTCTATCGCTTTCAGACGATCTGAAAAAGGATAAGTTGTCTGCCCTATAATTTGGCCATCCTCATGACCTTTTCCAGCAATGATTAATGTATCACCAACTTTCAAAAGCTCCACCGCGTAAGAAATAGCCTCTCCACGATCTGCTATCTCTATTGCTGTTGGCACCGCCTGTAAAATATCCTTGCGTATTTTTTCTGGCATTTCTGTGCGAGGATTATCATCCGTTACAATAACAATGTCCGCTTTATCCGCCGCAATTTTTCCCATCAAAGGTCTTTTCCCTTGATCACGATCTCCTCCACAACCAAAAACAACGATCAAGCGCCCTTGCGTAAAGGGACGAACAGAAAGCAAAACCTGCTCCAAAGCTTCTGGTTTATGGGCATAATCAATGTAAACAAGCGCATTATTTTCTGTCTTTCCCACAAACTCTAACCGCCCAGGTGCTCCCTGCAAAGTTTCAAGCGCAGAAAAAACCTTACGAGGTGAAACGCCCGTTGCAATTGCTAACCCCGCTGCCATAAGCGCATTGGCGACCTGAAAATCTCCAGCTAAAGGCAAATCAAATGTATAAATATTGTTTTCCACACGACACTCAATACACTGTTTTGAGCGTTGATGTTCGACACGATTAATCGTGATAAATTGCCCCTTACGACCAATTGTCAAGACACGGCGGCGCGCTTGTGTAACAACATCAATAACCTTTTGTGAATAAACATCATCAGCAAAAATCAAAGCAGGAGCAGATACAGGCAAAAGTGTATCAAACAACCTCATTTTAGCCCGCAAATAATCCTCTACCCCCGTGTGATAATCCATGTGATCTCGCCCTAAATTGGTAAAGGCACCAGCCGTTAAACGGACTCCATCAAGTCGTCCTTGGTCAAGCCCATGCGAAGAAGCTTCAAGAGCTGCATGAGTCACACCTTCATGAGAAATTTCATAAAGAAGACGGTGCAAGACGACCGGATCAGGTGTTGTGAGAGAACCATAAACATTCCGTTTAGGAGAAACAACACCAACCGTTCCTATACTCGCAGCACAAAATCCAGCATAAGTCCAAATTTGCCGAAGAAAAGAGACAACAGATGTTTTACCACTTGTACCAGTCACAGCAACGACCGTTTCAGGCTGAGAACCGTAAAAACGTGCAGCTGCCAACGCTAAACTATGACGAACATTAGAAACACGTAAAATGGGAACAGATAAATCCTCAAGAACAGCATGATAATCTGTAACGATTGCTCGTGCGCCACGCTTTATCGCATCATCTATATAGTGCCTTCCATCACTTTTTTTTCCTTGAACAGCGACAAAAACATAGCCTGGCAAAACTTGCCGAGAATCCACACTGATTCCTGTTATTTCTATTGAAGAAAGACTTTCATCTTCAACACATTCTGTAAAAACTGTTCCCAACAACATGATAACGCACCTTTATATTCATTTTACCGTTGTTTAACGAAACTTGAATTGCTCTTTTTACTTAAAAGAGGCTCATATTCTTTTTTAAAATCGGGTTTTACACCAAGAAAACTAGCTGTGCGACGAACAATATTAGCAAGCATTGGTCCAGCATTCATTCCCGCTGTTGCTGAACGCTGTCCCTCCTCTGGCTTTGGTTCATCGATAATTGTTAAAACAACATAAGCAGGATCTTCAATAGGAAAAGCAGCAAGAAAACTATTGAAATTTTTTGTTTTAGAATATTTTCCATTTTCAACTTTTTCAGCTGTTCCTGTCTTACCACCTACACGATAGCCTTCTACTTTTGCATTACGTCCAGAACCAATATCACTATTTAATTGATAAAGGTAACGCATATTTTGACTTGTTTTAGCCTGCAAAACCCGTTTTGCATGGTGCAGAGTTTGTTCTTTTGTGCGTTTTAAAAATGTCGGAGCAATTAACCAACCACCATTCATTAAAGCAGCAGCCCCGACAGCTGTTTGCAAGGGTGTTGTTGCCATACCATGCCCAAAAGAAATCGTCATAGAATGTATATCCTTCCAATGATGTGGCACAATAGGGTGGGCAACTTCAGGCAACTCTGTTGTGAGACGATCCAGTAATCCAAGTTTTTGTAAAAAACCACGATGTTTATCAATCCCTATCGCCAATGCCTCTTTAGCAGAACCAATATTAGAAGAATAAATAAAAACCTCCCATAACGTTAAGGGTCGATTTTTTCCATGAAAATCATGAATAGTATACCCACTACTTGCTTTTATTGGCTTTGAAGCATCAATAATACTGTTTAAATGAAAAATATCAGAATCAAGTGCCATGGCGGTCGTAAAACTTTTAATAATTGATCCCATTTCAAAAGCTCCTGCCGTCATCCGATTGAGACGATCACTTTTTAAAGCTTCGATAGGATTTCCAGGATCAAAATCTGGTAGTGATGCCAAAGCCAAAACTTCCCCCGTATGTATATTTAAAATAACAGCTCCTGCAGCAATTGCCTTATAACGCTTCATAGCCTGAATAAGTTCATCATGAATAATTGCCTGAACACGCACATCAATCGAAAGCTGAACTTGTTTTAACGATTCTTCCATGGCAAGACCAGCGGCACGCAAAGCACTCAACCCCGCATCATCAATATATTTTTCCATACCTGCAATGCCCTGATTATCAACATTCACCATACCGAGAATATGGGAAGTTACAGGTCCATCAGGATAAAAACGACGAATTTCAGTCCGAAAACCAATTCCTGGTATACCAAGAGCCATAATTTGCGTCTTCTGCATTGGTGTTAACCCCCGCTGTATCCAAGAAAAACTAGATTTTCTTTTTAAGCGCTTATAGGTTTCCTGCCAATTAAGATCAGGCAAAACTGTTGAGAGCAATTCAATTGTTTCATCCACATCAATAATACGTCGTGGCTCAGCAAAAAGTGAATAAGTTTTAATATCTGTTGCCAATAAACGACCATTACGATCAACGATATCAGGCCGTGCCATCAATTGAAGAACTCCAGGCCCTTTTGCTTCTTCAATCTGTCCACCTTCCAACCCATAAGAAATAAGGCAAGCCCCCATGATGCCATATAAAATTAAAAAGCAGAACAACGAAAAAAGCAAACGTGGACGACTAGAATAGGGACGACGAACAGAAACATTATGATTATTCAACGAATTCTTTAAGCGCTTTTTCTTCTGTGAGAATAAAAAAGTCGATTTCATTACTGCGCGCCTTTTTGGACAACACTATTGATCTGAGAAACCCGATTATTTGTCAAAATATCTTGATTATCTTCCAAGATATTTTGTTTAATCACTTCTTCAATTTGATCATGTACCCGTACCGGAATGTCTTTAAACTCCACGATTTGACGCGGCTGTATAACCTCTAACCCAAGTTCTTTCTGATAACGTTTCGCAAGTTTTTGCATGCGTGAAGGCCTTATCATCACAGCCCACTCAGCATGAAGCAAACTTACCGTATTTTTTGCTGCAGCAATTTCATGCTCAAGATGAAGAACTTCGTTCATTCGCTTTTGAACATCATATTTTACCTTATAAGTAAGTCCTGCCATACAAATCATAATCAACACTAAAATCATATCAAATGTACGAAAAACTGTCATTTTTTGCTGCCTTCAAAACTGGCAATCTCTGCTAAACCAAATAATTTCATATCTGCTGCAAGAGCCTCTGCTTCAGTCCGTACACCAATACGCAACCTCGCAGAACGTGAACGAGGATTTTTCTGTAACTCCTCTTTAGTTGCCGTGATCCCACCTCGAAACAAAGGAAAAAATGTCGCTGGAGCAGCCTTTATTTCTGGCAGATAGCGTGATCTCATACATTCTCCAGAACGAGCCGAAAAAAATCTTTTGACCATACGATCTTCAAGAGAATGAAAACTGACAACCCCCAAACGGCCTCCAGCTTTTAAAACGCGTTCAGCAGCAAATAAACCACATGCCAATTCACCAATTTCATCATTAACATAGATACGAAGAGCCTGAAATACACGTGTTGCCGGATGAATACGATCTCCCAGCTTACGTCCTATCAACGTTTCGATAGCATACGCCAAATCACCTGTACGCAAAAAAGGCTGCACAACACGACGCTTTTCAATCATCCGTGCAATTCGCCCCGCATAACGCTCTTCCCCTAATATCTTAAAAATACGTGCCAAATCCCTTGCTTTTAAATGATTGATAACATCGCTGGCTGTAAAACCAGTCTGAGCCATTCGCATATCCAATGGACCATCTTTTTGAAAAGAAAAACCTCTTTCTGCTTCATCAAGCTGCATTGAAGAGACACCAATATCCAAAATAACTGCATCCACCTTCTCTTCAACGACACGATCAAGCTGTGAAAACGCCATATGGACCAAACGAAGGCGTGGAAAAAATTCTTCAACAAGCGATTGTCCTGCACTGATAGCATGAGGATCACGATCAAGAGCAATCACCTGTGCCCCTGCCTTTAACAAAGCGCGCGTATAACCACCAGCACCAAAGGTGCCATCAATCACTTTTGCTCCAACCAATGGCATAAGCCCAGCCAAAACTGGCTGTAACAACACTGGAATATGGCGTTCAGCTCTTTGATCCTGCTTTATCAAAATAATCCATCTTGAAGTTATGCCGTCTTAAATCAACAGCTCTCTCATGGCAACTGATCTTAGAATAACCTGGCCTTCAACTTTCACATTAATCACAATGAACGAAAAAACTAAAGTTATACCAAAACAGATTCTAACGCATTATACTTAAAGAAATGTTATAATTTTTTAAAACACTCTTTGCTCAAGTGTCTATTTCAAACACATAGACTCCATAAAAGACCGTATATAATTGATCTTATAAAATATCGCCTATCATCATGAAATATCAGTCGGCCTATAAGCCGGGTTCTGTAGAGTAAAGCTTACACTTTACATGGCAACCATTCATCTGGGACGGATGTTACCATCCGCCTCGTGCAACCTACCCGAATGACTCGCCCGGAAATCGGCTGCAAATTAAATTTTGCACGTCATTTCTATTTGGTCTTGCTCCCGGTGGGGTTTACCTTGCCACATTCATTACTGAATGCGCGGTGGGCTCTTACTCCACCCTTTCACCCTTACCTATAAAAATAGGCGGTTTACTTTCTGTGGCACTTTCCCTAGGGTCACCCCTGCCGGGTGTTACCCGGCACCGTCTTTCCATGGAGCCCGGACTTTCCTCACCTGCCGTATTTCAGTATCAGACAAGCGCGGCTGCCCAGCCGACTGACATACTGATTTATAAAACATTTTCTGCTCCGTGAAAATAGCATCTTAAAATATTTTATGACAAACCTCTCTCAACAGATGTTTTTATTTTAATGAAGCCAGATAAGTCTTTACTTTTGCGCAATATTTCGCTGAAATGGAATTCATTTTTTTTGCAGCATGACCTGCGTTATATTTAAGGATTGTACCACACGTACTTCCACCACTGAGTTTATAGGCCCTTGCCAAATAACGCATACCATATTCAAGATTGGTCGCAGGATCGTACAAATCCTGTACAGAACCACTAAAGCCCAACCCTCGTGCCGTAGAGGGTTTAATTTGCATCAAACCTATTTCGCCAGCAGCCCCCTTTATACCTGCCTTATAATTACTTTCAACTTTTACAACAGCATGTGCTAAATTAACGGGAACATTATATTTATTCGCAAGTTTCTGAATAAGAAACTCATAAGGACGAGCAGAAATCTTAGAAGCAACAATCACTGAGGTTTCTCCTGATTCCGCAACATTTAAGACACTATGAGTCCAACTTATATCAAATACAAAAAATACAGCACATGCTGTATTTAACAAGATTTTCAAAAATTGCATTTTCTTTCTCTTCACTCAAACATTCTCAAATTCTAGCCGCAAGTAATTTGCAAATGTATTATACAAAAAAGAAAGCAAAAGAACGTCTTTAAAAAGGAAATAGTAAGACAATTTCAAGCTAAAATTATGAAATAAAAGAATATATCTTTATGCACAAGTCTCAGATTTCTCTATATCATAAAATAAAAAAATAAAAAGACTATAATTAATCTTATAGCGTATCAAATAAAATGATATAATCTATAACTTGCGGCTATCTCTGTTGTATCAATCAATTTTTATATTAAAAAAATAGCATCTGAACTAGATGTAATATTTTTTACATAAGATTATTAATTTTTTTATTGAGATCAATCCCTCAAAGAAAGAGAGACAAGAGCATCTTTTTACCGAAGATGCTCGATATCAAAAAAGGTTCACAAAAAATATAAATCGTTATCAACGCTTCTCTCTGATTAATAAACACCCACTGCACTCTTTATGTCCGATAAAACCTCAAAAAATCACAAAACAAATCCCCCCATCATTGCGCATAAAAAAATTCATAAATATACTAAAACCATCATACTCTTTACCAATTCAAAATATTGGAACAGACTTTTAGCTCTCAAGATGTCTCAAAGAAGCTTTTTAATTCCTTTTTATAAAGAGTTTTTATCCACACAAGCCTCTACTTGTGGTATACAAGAAACTGATTTTAATTTTTTCACCATGGATAAATTTAAAATGAGAGGATTTTACAATTCTTAAGATTCTCATTCAATATAAAATGATAAATTATCATTATAAAACAATATACTAAAAAAGTTATATCCGTTTTTATCCCTACAACAAAGCTTAACAATTACTTGTGTCTATTTTTTTTTGAAAAATGTTAGAAAACTCAATACCCCCAAAGCCTTTTTAAATAAAAATAGACCTCTCATCTTCATTCAAATATTTTTTCTTTGTCACAGACTATCATCTTATCAGTCTTGCACCTCATTTTCAGAAATCATACAAGTGGATAAATATCCTAAAATCCGCAGAACAAAAAAAGCTTAAATCCTTTAAAAAATTTTATTTTCTCATATCAAATAAAAAAATAACCGGCATATAAAATGCAGTTAACGTGTTTTATTATAGTCAATACTGCTTTTGTCATTGTAGCGATTGATAATGCAATTAACTTGGACCAATACCCTTGATAGACTTTCTATCACTCCTGTAATGATTGCAACATTACCCTTATACTCCAATTGCTTACCTTTTGAGAGATAAATTCTGTTAATACCTTACAAATTGATCATCTCCTCGCACTTTTCAAAATTTCAAGAGAAGCTCTTTCTCCTTAAAATAAAACCCAAAAGCGCGATTAAAAAAATAGCTAAAAATAAGCATTAGCAACGGAAGGACGAGAAATCGCTTTCGAGAGAGCCATAGCAACAGTTTCACCAGATTTTTGAGCCTGCTCACGACTCTGACCACTTTTAGAAGCAAGCGCAATTACATCACGACGCAGCTGCGCAATAAACAACTCTTGCTGTTGAGGGGTCATTTTAGAAAGATGCTTGATAATATCTGGAAAAGATACGGATAATCTCTCTAATAACTCCTCCTCTGTTACATCAAGCTGCTGAGAAGAAAAAGAAGAGCGACCGGGAAAAAACTGATAAACAACACCACTTCGAGAAGCAAAAAAGACAGCGCCAAAAATAAAAAATACGAATAAAATAAAAATAATACGATGCGAAAAAGATCCCATTATCTCTTACCTAAAGACCACAGAATACAAACATAGATTCCTTTTATGATTCCCCTTATAGCATTCAACAATGCCTCAATAAAGAAAAATCAAATTATTAAAAATGAATACGCTAACACTATCCGCCCAATAAGACTCGCCCCTCTATGTATTTAGGTACTATAGGCGAAACAATAACAAATTTTACACCTCCCCCTAATAACACCTTACATTTCCTAAAATAATTACAAAAAGCCTGACTGAGGATTTCCTCAGTCAGGCCAGACAATCTAGGGGATCCACGCGGGGGGGGGGGAGGAGGTTCCCCGATTGTCCTCTTACATCAACCACTAAGATAGCTGATGCAATATTCTTGCTATGGAATAAAATTCTTTAAACAACAAGAAATTCTTATCATCTTCTACGCAAAAAAACATAAAAGAATTATAAATTATTTAAAAATGTTTAAATTTAGGCAAAAAAAGTTCAAAATGACCCAATTTGAAGCAATTTTATTTCAAGAAGCATCAATTAGAATCTACGATCATTATAACTTTTAAATAGTTTCTTTCATAACTCTGATGATCATATTAAAAAACAGTAATTTCTACGTATCCACCCTATAAAAATCAAACTACGTAAAAGTAGAATCACTTTTCCAACAGCAATCACCACAAAAAGAAAAACGTAGATTTTTAAAATCTTACACAAATAACCGTAAAAAATGGAAAATATCTTCTTGCAAGAAAGCTATGAATTATTTAAATTAAAACAATAAATTAGAGAAAATAAAATCTTATCTACCTTTATAAAAAATTTCTGTAAATGATCATTAAAATATTGTTACATCCCTCATGTAACAATCAATGAGAAACTTAAACAGCTTAATCTTATGAGAAAATGAGAACTCTGAAGATATTTGTTTCGAATCACGCCCCATCGTCATTCCAAATAACGATAGACCATTTTACAATAACCAACAGTCTCTAACGCATTTTAACATAACAAACCGAAATCAATGCAGACATTTTCTCTTAATCTCTATCATTTAAATGATCCCGTAAAATAATACACACAGTAGTTTCTATGCTCAAAAATTTTTATAATCTGTTCTTCTAACGTAAACAATTCATTGATTTACAATCATAACTCATCATTTTACAATTTACATGAGAAACCTCAAGAACGTAAGATTCCCTTATTTTCAATCTTCGTCTATTGAATTAATGAATAGCCATACTATCGCACATCACAAACAAGAAGAAGCATATGGATAAAAAACATAAAACGATGATGCCGGCTTACAACTTTTACTTAAACTAAAGACGATGGTGCCCTATCAATTTTACGCTATACCCACGGACTGCGTCATAAGATGAGCGGCAAACATAAAAAGAAAGAAAATACTTTTGGCAAAAACAATGAACTTATTTAATAACCTTCATAACTTCTCATGATAAAGAGATACGAAACTTTAGTGTAATATCACACTTTTCTTTCCTACTTTCAGCCACAGACTATCCCTAGATCATCGCCGATCTTATTTTATGAATATAATGCATTGTCTTACCCTTTTACTTTTTCGTCTTTTTAGAGCATCTTTTTGCACCCCTCACTAAAAGTTCCAACGTACTCCTTATCTAAAAACCTGTTTTAAAGAGATATTTTAAGATCTATTGGGCACCACCATCTTTGACATTTATGAAGGTATGAGCCTTCACTATGATTATATTGTGCGGCATTATATCATATTGCAGCCGCCCTCACATTTAGAAGATGTATTTTCTTTTACAAACGGTATCATTAAGATAAATACCTTCTTTTGTAGCAGACAAACAGACTCTTTCGGATTCTGAAACAGGAAATTTGAAATGAAACAACATTCCTGTATTTAAACCTCTTATTGAGTCTAAAAAAATCAATGATCTTTTAAAATCAATATATTGGCTAATAACATAAATATGATATCAAGAACACCTTAAATAATGATCCTCATAGGCTTAACTCTATAGAAGGTGCTTCATTATACAGCCTACACACCGCTATAAAACACCAATACTTCCATATAAAAACATAATACAAATGTAAAAAACAATAGCTCATCAATGATTGAATAAAGTTTTATCTCTACGCTATTCCTTGAGAAAAATCAGAGTATAAAGCACGTTAACAAACGCGATTTATGCAAAATCTACTTGTTTATCTTTGATATCGTCAACCAATAAACGCGGATCATGAGCAAGCCAAAGCGTAGCAATCCCCTCCTCACTGTTTTCATTTTGTATAGGAGTAAGACAAACCGTTTGTTCTAGAACAAGTCCCGCATTTTTAAGCCATTGTTCTATTTGTAAAGCCGAAAATCCAAAACGCATATGCACTTGATCAGAATATGAAGACTCAATTTCATGATAACCAAAATCCACAATCAATAAACGGCCATGAGGACGCAAAACACTTGATATCTCATGAAGGAATATTTCAGGATTTTCAAGAAAATGTAAAACCCAATGAAGAATAACTAAATCAAAAGTTGTATCTCCAACAGACAAGTGAAAAACACTGCTATCAAGCACAACTTGAACCGCATGCGTATAAAGATTAGAAAACAATTTTAAGATAGAGTCTCCACCTCTTCCAATATTCAGCATCGTCTGAAATGGTTTATCGCCAATGATTTCAAGTAAAGAGTTTTCTACACGATGATCTACCATATAGGATGACCGTAATACATCCCGTTGCAACGCATTTTTTAAGAAATGCTTCTTCCTCGTTTTTTGACGCTGCTTTTTAACATCCTTCAAACGTTCTAAATCATGCGCTAACAACACATCATTCTTTGGTAAAGACGAAAGAATACCCATCACAATGTCTTTACCCCAAAAATCATGACAAAGCTTAAAATAAAGGCTATCCCCCTTCTGATAACGCTCAATCAATCGTGCTTCGTACAATAAACGTAAATATCGTGATATACACGCTTGCGACTGATCAAGAATAAAAATAAAATCAGGAATTGTTAAATCTTCATGATGTAAGAGCCTAAGAACACGTAAATGGCTTACTTCTGCGACCGCTTTCAGCAGCACAATCATTGCATCTAAACTTGCACTTTTTTTCATAATTATCCCCTAAACATTCCTATAAACATTTGTTTGTAGGAAAAAAAGTCAAGCATACAACGCATATTCTCATCTATTTTGCTCTCTCTATTTTATCATACTATGAAAAAAATAGGCTAATGTAAAAAACGAACAGATCTTATCTCCCTGCTTCTCGTTATAATGAGAATACATTGATTTATAATAATAATTCATTTTTAACTTGAATAAAAAACCAGAATACCGTAGATTTTTCTCATTTCAAATCTATTCATGATAAATCAATCCAAATCATTCTCTTACAGCTCATAAACGGAGGGGACAGATGGATAAAAATACCTTTTATGCCCACCTAAAAACAAGAACTGCATACTATTGAGAAAAAATAACATGATAATGCCAGCTTGCATTTTTATTAAGTAAAGATGATAATGCTCAATGACCAAGGCATTTGTAGAAGTAATACTATACGCTCCATCCCCTCCTTTTCATTGCAGTTTTACAAAAAATAACCGGTTATATATCATGAGTAAAATAACCCTATTTAGGTCATAATTTCATAAAGTGTCTCTTACTCTTTTCAATGAATAAAAACTCCCACAGAGTACACACACACTTTATTTATGAAATAACAAACGCAATAAAATACACTATTATTCTAACAAAGTTGCGATAAGATAAAAAATTCTAGCGTGTAAGAGGTTTATAATTTGCATGCTTAGGATTAAGAGATTCCGCCCCAAGACGACGAACTTTATCAGCCTCATATTCAGCAAAATTACCTTCAAACCATTCTACATGACCATCACCTTCAAAGGCTAAAATATGTGTTGCCAATCGATCAAGAAACATACGATCATGCGATATGATAACTGCACAACCAGCGAAATTTTCCAATGCATCTTCCAATGCACCCAATGTTTCAGTATCAAGATCATTTGTCGGTTCATCAAGAAGAAGCACATTCCCCCCCTCTTTTAGAAGTTTCGCCAAATGTACGCGATTGCGCTGCCCTCCTGATAAATTTGCCACCTTCTGCTGCTGATCTGCCCCCTTGAAATTAAATGCCCCGCAATAAGCGCGGCTATTCATCTCATATTTGCCTAATTTAATAATGTCATTTCCACCAGAAATTTCCTCCCAAACAGTTTTATCCCCCACCAAGGAATCGCGACTCTGATCCACATAACTCATGTGAACTGTTTCACCGATACGTATCTGACCTGAATCGGGCTTTTCCTGTCCCGTCAACATTTTAAACAAGGTCGACTTTCCCATACCATTGGCCCCAATAACGCCTACAATGCCACCAGCAGGAAGTTTAAAAGAAAGAGAATCAATCAATACACGTTCACCATAAGCTTTAGAGAGATTATCAACCTCAATAACAACTTGTCCTAATCTTTCTCCAATAGGAATAATGATTTGCGCCTCTCCAGGACGGCGCTCACGTGCTGATTGAACCAACTCATCATAAGCCTTAATCCGAGCTTTTGACTTTGCTTGTCGCCCTTTTGGACTAGAAGCAATCCATTCTTGCTCACGTGATAAAGCACGTTGACGCGCTGCCTCTTCACGGCCTTCCTGAGCCAAACGCTTGGCTTTAGCCCCCAAATAAGCAGAATAGTTCCCCTCATAAGGAATACCTCTACCGCGATCTAATTCTAAAATCCAACCCGTTACATTGTCGAGAAAATAACGATCATGGGTTATCAAAAGCACAGCCCCAGGATATTCACGTAGATGCCTCTCAAGCCAAGCCGTCGTTTCAGCATCTAAATGGTTTGTCGGTTCATCCAAAAGTAATAAATCAGGTTTTGACAAAAGCAATTTACAAAGTGCAACACGCCGCTTCTCACCACCCGAAAGTTTTGTTACATCCCCATCGGCTGGCGGACAGCCAAGAGCAGCCATAGCCATTTCCACTTGACTTTCTAAATCCCAAAGATTCTGACTGTCAATAATGTCCTGAAGCTGTGCGCTTTCATCAGCCGTTTCCTCGCTATAATTCATCATCAATTCGTTATAACGCTCAAGAACTTCCTGTTTATCTGCAACACCTTCCATCACATTACCACGTACATCTTTGCTCGCATCAAGCAAAGGTTCTTGTGGTAGATAACCACAGCGTGCTCCTTCAGAAATCCATGCTTCTCCGGTATATTCCTTATCTAGCCCAGCCATAATACGTAAAATAGTTGACTTCCCTGCACCATTCGGCCCTAAAATACCGATCTTCGCATCTGGATAAAAAGACAAATGAATATTTTCTAGAACTTTTTTATTGCCGTAAGACTTGTTAAGCCCAGCCATATGATAGATAAATTGACGTGCCATAAATTTCTCTTTATATTATGCGATATTAAAGATTAGGATTTTGAAAAAACTGCTTTTGCTTTTTGAAACTGTACAGTAAATAGCACTTACGTCGTATCAAAAGCTTTCGCTTTATATTGGTACATTTTTTCTAATCTCACAAGCCCCAGTATGGTCCTGAATGCAAAAAAACATCCCCCTAAAGAGCAAAAAGCAAATCTTTTTAGCTGTACCTGAAACCTGTTATCAAACATTGCCTCTCTTTTCCATACCAGATATAACATTGTATTTTTATCGTATTAAACCGACTTATCAATGTAATATGATACCACAAAGAAAAGCAATTCTCTATGCGCCTTCTTTTCTCGCTTTATGGGCTTTATATTACGCAGTAAAAAATCCTTCTCTTTTTTCATCGATTTTTTGCTACGGAAAGCAATGGACTTCACCCCTTGCCTTGATATGGCTTAAATTACGTTTACAAAACGACCGCCGCCTTATGGGATCTGACGTCCCAAGCCCAATGATCATGAAAGCTTTGCATCAACACGTAGCAACAAATGACTACAGCGCACTTCCCATTGGTACGTGGTTACAATTCGTAAAAAACTATAAAACCAATTGTAAAAACTTATCCATCCCCCTCTTTTGGCTTGATAATTATAAAAATAATATCAATATCCAGCACATCATTTCAAAACTTCAAGACGACATATAGCTTTTTAAAAATACGATAAAAGCTCATCTCGTATAGGAATATATTTATGGAAAAAAAAGCCTTAATCGTCATTGATGTTCAAAATGACTTCTTACTAGGTGGAGCACTTGCCGTACCTCAAGGTGATGCTATTTTACCCGCCGTCAATAATCTCATAAATCATTTTGACCACGTTATCTTAACCCAAGACTGGCATCCCAAAAACCATTGCAGCTTTGCTTCCTGTTATCCTGAAAAAAAGCCCTATGATACAGTCATTCTTGACTATGGTCCTCAAATACTTTGGCCTGATCATTGCATACGAGGAACACAAGGAGCAGAATTCCATCCATCTCTTAGAGTAGAAAAGGCACAACTTATCCTTAGAAAAGGCTATAATCAAAAAATGGATAGCTATTCTGCTTTTCTTGAAAATGATCAAAAAACACCAACAGGTTTACATGTTTATCTCAAAGAACATGGTTTTACCAAGCTCATTATGTGTGGCTTAGCAACTGATTTTTGTGTCGGATTCTCTGCTCTTCACGCCATACAATACGGTTTTAAAGTCAGTGTTTCATTAAATGCTTGTGCTGGTATTGATGTAAACGGATCACTAAACACTATGCTTAAAACTATGAACGAAGCAGGGATAGAACTGTTAATGCTCTCCTAAAATATTCTTTTCTCATCTACCATTATAACATTCTGATTTATAATGAATAAATTTTTTTACCTATTTAAGTAAGGAACGAAAATATCGTAAAATTCTCTCATTTCAACCCTATTTCAACACCATTCTCTTAAAACATCACAAATAGGATTGATGTATGAATAAAAATCTTGCAAAAAAAACAGCCAAAAGGCTTCTTATGAATCATTAAATGCAAGAGCAGTTATGATACTGAAAGCTGGTAAAAAGTATAGCGTAAACTTGCACCTTATATTGAAGTCAAAAAGCCTCTATACGTCAAAAGTTATCCAAAAGATTATACATTATTTCCCTCATGGAGGGGAAATCGTGCAATGATCTCCTCTTTAAAACAAAAACATCAATAAGCAATAACATGGCATTTTTTGCACAAAAGACCTCTTTCTATTCAAAGATATGCGATAAACAAAAGTGTGAAAAAGGAAGAAATCTCCATTACTTAGATACAACATGTTCATCTAATTGACGATGCTTAAAACGAATCGAAGAATATAATGCCATTCCAATAATACAGACTCCCACAAGTCCTGTTAAAACTTCAGGAACCGATATAATCGTTTGCAGATACATAATCACTGCAAGAACTAGAATTGCATAAAAAGCACCATGCTCTAAATAACGATAATGCAATAATGTTCCTGATTCAACCAACATAATTGTCATAGAACGAACGTAAAATGCTCCGATACCAAGACCTATCGCAATAATAAAAAGGTTGTGTGAAAAGGCAAAAGCACCAACCACGCCATCGAAAGAAAAACTAGCATCAAGAACTTCTAAATAAAGAAACGCCCCTACTCCCCCGTGAGCTACTGTTGTTAAAGTCTTTTGAGGAGTATCCAAGAGATGACCGACAACTTCAACACCGATAAAGGTCAAAAGTCCATAAAGTGCTGCTAATAAAAAAGTTATTTTATTTTCTGCGTCAATCTGAGCTGAAACAAATAAGATCAAAATCAAAACAATTGCAATATCAATTCCAACAAGCGCCCCAAACTTTTGAGCAGATCTCTCTATAACATTAAGCCAATGCACTTCTTTTTCAGAATCAAAAAAATATTTTAAGCCAACCATCATAAGGAAAGTTCCTCCAAAAGCAGCAATCCCCATATGCGCATCGGTTAAAACTTCAGCATATCGATGTGGTTCCCATATCGCTAATTTGACTGCCGCAATTGGATTAATCCCAACAGCAACGACAACCACCAATAATGGAAAAACAATTCTCATCCCAAATACAGCTATCAAAATACCCCATATAAGAAAACGACGACGCCACAATGGACTCATTCTACTAAGAACACGCGCATTGATAATAGAATTATCAAAAGATAAAGAAATTTCCAAAATTCCTAAAACAAAGCAAATAAAAAAATATTTAAGAAAACCAGTAATACTTTCCGTTTCAAACCAACCAATAACCCCTCCTAAAAAGACACCAATAATCGTGAAAAAAAAAGCAAACCCAAAATAGCGTAATAGGGACATGATCATTCCTCAAAGTTTATTTTCTACTTCATCTAAGCACACCCAGTACCAATCCAAAGTTTGCATCTCTTTAAAGTTGCATCTATTAATGCAGAGGTGTATAGAATATATATGGTAAAGTTACATGAAAATTCTCTCAAAAAAAGCAAGAGACAAATGTAGCAACAAGGAATTTTGTTTTGAAGTGAATATCAATTGTCAATACAATAAGTGCAAGATTGCTTTCTATCTACACAAATAAAAAAATAACAAGAAATTAAAGCTATAATATTGACATTATATCATAGAATATTAATACATAGTGTGCTTTTATTATTTAATGATTTATACCATGATGATTTACCGAGGGAGATAATTCGTGGCACGTCCTGAAACTGAATCAAAAACCATATTTGGAAAACGTTTACGTTATGTACGTCTTGCTTTAGGCGATCCATCGCGTGAAACCTTAGCTAAAAGTTTTAGCATGACAAAAAATTCCATTGCTTTTTATGAGCGTGGAGAGAGAGAACCCAATCTTAGTGTCTTACAAACATACCGCACGTTATATGGTGTCAATATTAATTGGCTTTTAACTGGACAAGGAAAAATGTTTGACACCGAATATACAAAAGGTGATTTTGACTGGAATTATTTTATTAAAAAAATCGAGGGACTGGAAGAAACACTTGCCGATAGTGATCGTAACGAAAAACTAAATCAAGAAAAAATCGACAGTTCTTATGAAAAGTTGCAGCAATATTTGTCAAGACAAGGTTTATCAAATGGTTTTAACTCTAAAACTACAACCTCTCTTATCGATATGAAAGCTAAAATGGCCAATTCTTATACCCTTAGCTTATTCATTGATTTACTCATTCGAAGCGTATCCCAAAAAGAGGTTATAGCTAATCAATAAACGTCTATTTCAAAAGAAAAAGCAAGAAATGATTAAACACCAGTATGGAAAGAAGTATTTTTTTACTTTATCCGTGCTGGTGAAGTTTTATATAATTTATAAACTTTATTTCTGTAACGACAGAAAAATATTTGCGTTGTAAATGAAAGTATAGTGTCTTTAAATTAAAAAAAATAATTTTATAGTATAAAATTCTCATTCATATCTTATTGACAATAAATTTTTTCTTGTTAAAAGAATAATAGCTCTCATAGAAATTATTTTTTAAGGTCAGAAAATTTAAGGGGAATATATTGACGACTTCCTAGAGAGACATACATTAATGTTTACAAGCGGATTAGTTAAATATTTATCCTGAAAATTATCAGCTATTTTATGAGGTGGGAAGCATGTATTTTGAGGTGTTTCAAGGAGTTCACAATCAATGGTACTGGCGTTTAATCTCAGGAGATGCACAAAAAATTGCTTTTTCTAGTAAAGGTTATCCAACAAAACAAGATATCCTAATCAATATTGAGCAAATAAAAGAAATTACACATAAGGCTCTTATTAGAGAACTACAGTCCTAACGTTCTTTACCATTAAAACAAGCGTTTATTTTGTATAATGGTATGGTAGTTACTTTTGTGATAAATGAAAAGTGATTGATTTGCCCTCAATGAGAGGAAGTTTTTGTATTATTTCTGACACTCACAAAGAACATTCATATTCTTACAGATTATATGTTTATTTTCAATCATACTCAAATCTCTATAGCCTTTATCAAAAAGAAAATCTCTTAAGTTTTGTATTTTTCATAAAAAATAAACGCACATGAAGAGAAGATAAATCATCAATGAGAAATATATTTACTCTAAAAGATATTAATATCTTTTACGTTCATATTCCTCTTCTGTATCTGATAATCATAACTGACTTACCCATTTCATCTTCATAAAAAGCAAATATCTCTTTCTTTCTATTATCATGCAATTTTTTATACCTATTAGCTGAAACTATCGTAGCATTTATACCTTACATCTAAAAAGAACGTGCAAAACTGTTTCCAGCAATAATATAAAATTGCTGGATTGTATAGACGCGCTTTTTAATAACTAGCCTACCTATAAACTGGTTTATCATCATAAACTCTTATTTTATGATCAACGACGCTCTGTCTTATAACCTTAAATGTTGTCATAAAATCAGAGTAAACTTGAATATTCTCTTCCAATACAATCTCTCCATCAGCACCATAATTGGCTTCATTAAAGTTTATCTCTCTCGTCATTCCAATCTTCCTAACACATTTCTAAACCCTTTAATGCAAAATATGAATACAATCACTCTTTATCATCTTCAGATTTAAGCATTTTTTTATATTTCTTTTCATTTTTTTCATATTGCTTAATTTGTTTTTTCAGTTTTTCAATTGCTTGGTCGCGTCTTTTAATCACCATACTTTGCTCTCTAATAGCCCTATCTCGTTCTTCAGTCATCTTCATAGAATCTCTTAAAAACTCATGCTTTATTCTTCTAGATTCCTCTTTTAAAATTTTCACTTGACTGCGATAATATAAAGAAAATCGAAATATAACCCCGCTGCACAACAAAACAACAATCATTGCTCCCAATAAAATTTCGTTTACACTCATTTGGATCTCCCTTAATTGTCGCTCAAGTGATGATCTTGACCAATTTGTTTCATCCTCAATCAAAAAAAGAATGCAATAAATTGCATGTTCCAAGTGTGAACAATCACTCTCGGCGTTCTTATTTTCTCCATTAAAGCATTGATAAATGACGCAAACAAATCTCTGAAAGCGGCTAAATCTACACTCACACCAATTATTTGCGACATATTTATTGACACAAAATACAAAAAATAAGGAACGTCAAATAAAACTAACGACGCAATCCAATCATACAAGCCTTGCCCAAATCGTTCCTATCTTCCTTTTTTACGCCATGTGGAATGCGGCTATATATGAAAGTTTTTCATTATTACAAAAATCTTCAGTGTCACAAAGCACAGCATTTCTGTAAAATTTTGCCTTCCCACAAATCTTTACATCACCACAAACTAAAGCATCATTATAAACTCGAGCCTTTCTAAAATCACGAGTATCACCACAAAATTCAATACATTGAGCATTCAAAACTTGATCAAAAAAGACCGCATTAGCATTAGCATTAGCATAAACATATGCATCTCCACTCATATTCAAATAACGGTAAAGTTCTTATTTTTCATAAACATGCGAACTCTTACGAACAACTAAACAACCATATGTTAATGCATTGTTATCAATAACAATATCATTATAAACACAGACTTCATTATAAACCGCAGCATCATAAAAACACATTCATCCCCATAAGGGCATTGATCGAATGTACAATTCTACCAAACAACCACCTTTGTGGATCAGATTACCTTCCTGTTTAATAAAATATCCAAGATCACTTTTTTGATATTTCCCATTTTTTTACGCATATATACGATATACCATCTGATAGTGATCTAATTTATTACAATAAAGAAGAAATCAGTATTCTTTATCTATGCAATTTACATTTTTTCTACAGCCATTATCCTATCTCTTAAGGCTCTAAAGCTTCGTTATATTCACACACTACCTCAACGCAGAATTTTTTTTTACAAATTCTGATGTTGGGGTATATCTTGATTTATAATGCTGCTACGTATACTATCATAGTGAAATCTCATAAACATACGAGTGTGTATCGCCCTTTCTGGTATACACATTTACTTTTTCACAACCGTGGAACTAAGCAACCATTTTTATTGATTCGAATCTGAAAGTGTATGGGGACATTTTGTTATTAGTTAAAAACAACTCTATATGCTTCCTTAGCGAAGAGCTACACATGGATATTTTCACGCTCCTTGTATCATATATTCTGGATTCGCAACGCAATATTAACGCTATAGCGTAAATATGTAAAGGTCTAAAAATGACAAAGACTGAAAAAGATTGGTTCCAACGCTTAGTTGAATTGATAAAAAGTGACGGACGAACAATGATTGAAATAAGCAGAGCTGCAGGCTGTGGACAAAATTACGTCCAACAAATGATAAATGGAGGCAAGAGACCTTCTGTAGATAAACTCATGGCTATTTTGAATACACTGGGAAATGCTAGTGCCATATATGTAATAACTGGTTTCAACATCTCCGATGAAGACTTAAAACTCATAACTTTGATTTCGTCTGGAGATAAAAAGAAGATTGAAGCCTTAAATGTTCTGTTGAATGAGCAGAATCTGTAGCATTTTCTACTTTATCCAATATCGCTTGCTTTTGAGACGTCGATAAAGACTCCCATTTCACAATAATATCAGATAAAGTTGTTTCAAATTTTTTATCATTCTTCATAGTCATACTCCATGTAGTCACACTATATAACGCTAAAGCGTTTAAAATATATCTCATACCTTAGAAAAAAATATTTGCAATAGGCAGTATGGAAGCAATTGTGTACAAACTTATTTTACAAAATCAGATGAAGTTCTATTAGTCATGTACCATGGTGAAACAGAAAGCATCACACGATCCAGACCTTCTTATGAAAATTGGTATAATCTATCAAAAACGCGAATAATGTTACGCAGATCTTGCGATTCGGACCAATAAAAACTAATGTGAAAATATCCCTGAAGACACTCCTGAACTCTATATAAGAGAACACGAAAAAGCTTTTTTGAAAAAAATACATCACAATTTATTCTACATAGCACCATCTATGTTTTTTTAACAATATTGCAAAGCGAGAATATAACAATGTTATAGGAATAAATTCTTATAAACAGAGCCACACTACCTAAAACTCTGTAACACATTTACAGGTAACCTCCCCTCTAAACGCACCTTGTAAATACTAATATAAGTCTCTATCATAAGCAAAAATGATACTATCAAAAAAATAAAACGAATCACCACGCACAATCTTTGTACGTAAATTTTATACAGATTCACAACAAGAGAGAAATTCCCTTATGCAAATGAAGAATTATATTTTAAAAGTATGGCTTTGAAGAAGAAGTATACTTTTCCAAAAAAACACCCTCCCTGCCAATAATTTTTCATAAGAGAAAAAACTCATAATAAAGATAAAACTCTCTATACGATCAATACGAGAAAAATGTTATCAATACAAAAAAGTGCTAGGGTTACCGCAATATTGCCAATTCCTTATCAGAGTAAAATCAAAAAAGACATCTGCTCTTCAATAATAATTCGGATCACATGAAAACTCTATAATTTAAACATTAAGCAAAAAATACACAAAAACAGAAAATGGCATTTTAACAAATTTTCCAATATCATAGAAAACATTTCTTACAGAATAATAAAATGCTTATTACAATAGAATCTGGATGATGCAAAGCGATAGAAACAATCACTCAATTGACTTTTCAAAGAACAATTAATAAAATTCTTTTCAAAAAACACGCCACCGTCACTATGAACAATATTTCTCAAGATATTAAATAGAATTCCTTTCTTGGGAAAAAGAAAATATCAACAAATGTTATCATCGTTGCCCCCATGATACATATGAATGCCCATAGATCACATTCTCTTATACACTAACCTTTCATCACAATGATGCTATTCGAACGTTTAAAAGACATTAACATCACTTAGAAAAAAGCAAATTTACACTAAATGTTTTTTGAGCCATTTGTTCTGAACAGGTACAATCTTTAAAATTGGTTTTATTGAGGTCTGTTTATTTGCAGAACAAGTATAAATAAACTTATCCAATGAAGCTTTTAGCCTTCTATTTTATGAAGAACACCATATAGAAAAAGTACAAAACAGTATATGAATTAAGAAAGTAAATAGCGACCCATATCAGTTAATCCAAATGCTAAAAGGTTGCAAATGAGAGAACTTCTTTGATGAGACTAAGAAAACATACCATCATATTAAAGCGACTGAGAGAAAAAACAGCAACAAACAACGACCAAAAGCTTCTAAAACAAACAGGAAAATAAATAAAAAACGAAAAAGGTAGAATCTCAAAACTTTTATATAAGCGATCCATTTTTCTATTGTACATTTCCCTATTGGTGGGCCCGGAGGGACTCGAACCCCCAACCAAGCGGTTATGAGCCGCTGGCTCTAACCAATTGAGCTACAGGCCCTAAATAGGTTGTTTCTCTCTAAACTAAAATGCCCTATGATACAAGAGCTGACAAAGATTATAACCTATCTTTTTCTCTTTTCTATTGGTTTTTTTTCAGTGCTCTAATTTCTTTACAAAAACTCTTAAAAATGAGAGAATAATTAACTGACAAATATAAAGGTATAGATATGATAGAAAAGAAAATTCAACCACTGAAGAGTTCTCTGGTTAAAACAGTTATATTAGCATTTACACTCTTAACCACATCGTTGACTGTACGTGCTTATGCTGAAGAAAATAAAATGAAAAATGCAACGATTACAGTGACAGCAATCGGAGAAAGTCAAGCAGCACCGGATATGGCCATTATTAATCTAGCCGTTGTTACCTATGACAAAACTGCCCAAAAGGCATTAGCTTCCAATAATCAATCCATCAATGATATTATAAACGCTTTTAAAAACAATGGCATCCAAGCAAATGATTTGCAAACATCAGGCTTATCCATTTATCAGTCAACCTCTGATAAACACCACGAAAAAAAGAATAATGAAAAACTCTATCATGTTTCAAATTCTTTAACCGTGCGCATTCGTGATCTTACCAATGCTGGTAAAATCTTTGATCAAGCGATGACACTAGGTGTTAATTCAGTTAACGGCATTACTTTTACCAACGCAGATACAAAGCCATTTTATCAAGAAGCACGTAAAAAAGCCATTACTGAAGCCATTGAAAAAGCGCAAACGATAGCGCAAGCAGCCGATTTAAAATTAGGAAAAATTATTGAAATCAATGAAAAGGATGATTACTATCACCCAACACCACGTCTCATGAGTAGAGCAGCAGATGTAAGCTACGCAAATACAAATTTTGCAGGTGGTGAATTAAATTATAACGTGAGCGTCACTGTAGTCTTTGCGATCGATTAAGTCACAAACAAGTTGTATAAAAAATCACATTACTGGCCTTCACGTAGAAGACCAGTAATGTGATAAAGATAATCTTCCTCAGATAATAATTCGTCTTCGTAAATCTCTATTTGTCCGCGTGCAGAAATATGCGCTGTATGTACCGTCTGACAATCCCCTGATACCAATGGATGCCACCAATGAAGATCTTTTCCCTCATAAATTAATCTATAAGCACAACTTTCTGGGAGCCAACGCGCTGTTTTAACTGTCGTAATGTCTAGCGATATACAATCTGGTACAATTGATTTACGATGAGCATAATCTCGACACCTGCAGGTTTCCCCATCTAAAAGACGACAAGCAATACTGGTTGCATAAAGGTCACCCGTATCATCGTCCTCAACTTTATGGAGACAACAACAGCCACAGCCATCACAAAGGCTCTCCCACTCAGAAATGGAAATCTCTTCTAATTTTTTTACTTTCCAAAAGGGAAGTTCTCCACTCATAAACTCAGACACACCTTTTTTAATTAAGACGATCTATAAAAAATGAAACGTTTAATTTCTATAATTTTATCTATTTCTGTCTCTTAAAAAGATTCAACTCAATGTATACTTTAAACCATGTTCTTAAAAGCTATCTGAATAAAAAGAGAATATTCAAAAATAGCGCATATAAATGAACATAACCTATTGAAACATCTCTTTGTAAACTTAACGAAGAATAAAATGCGTCACCTAAAATGATAGAAAAATTCCGCAAAGAACATACATTTTTCATCAAAAAGTCCGTATGTTGCAATATAAGTTTACTCCTAATAGATCTCATTTCTTAAAAACGAGCCGCGCTATCGCAAGGTAATGTTTTTATCGTTCATTTCTTGAAAGCCCCCTACTCTCTACTCCATAACCACCCTTTGCCCTATATCTATTCTTTTGAGAAAGAGAAGTATAAAGCCCCAAAGCTAAGAAAAACATTAAACATCGAAAACTTTCTAGATTGTTCAAATTTTTCCTATGTTTTTCTCAAAAAAGTATCCAAGTACAACATGAAGCACCTCCCCCCTTCATTAGGAAGAAAGAGGGAGTTATTAAAATGCACACGAATTCTTTTATTTAAGAATCGAGAAAACTGCGCAATTTTCGTGAACGGCTAGGATGTTTTAATTTACGAAGTGCCTTTGCTTCAATCTGACGAATACGCTCTCTTGTAACTGAGAACTGCTGTCCCACTTCTTCCAATGTGTGATCGGTATTCATCCCTATTCCAAAACGCATCCGCAAAACACGTTCTTCTCGTGGTGTTAATGAAGCAAGAACGCGTGTTGTCGTATCTCGCAGATTAGCTTGGATAGCTGCATCAATTGGTAATAACGCATTCCTATCCTCAATAAAATCACCCAAATGGGAATCATCTTCATCACCAACAGGCGTTTCGAGAGAAATAGGTTCTTTTGCAATTTTAAGAACTTTTCGTACTTTTTCTAACGGCATAGAAAGCTTGCTAGATAATTCTTCTGGTGTTGGTTCTCGTCCAATTTCATGGAGAATCTGACGCGAGGTACGAACGATTTTATTAATTGTTTCAATCATATGAACAGGAATACGAATTGTACGTGCCTGATCAGCAATTGAACGTGTAATAGCTTGACGAATCCACCATGTTGCATAAGTTGAAAATTTGTAGCCGCGCCGATATTCAAACTTATCCACAGCCTTCATCAAACCGATATTGCCCTCTTGAATAAGATCAAGAAACTGCAAACCACGATTGGTGTATTTTTTTGCAATTGAAATGACAAGACGCAAATTAGATTCTACCATCTCTTTTTTCGCAATTGTTGATTCGCGTTCACCTTTCTGCACCTGCATAACAATCCGACGAAATTCACCAATCGAAATAGCCGTTTCTTGCGCAAGATTTTGTATTTCACTTCGCAGTTTTTGGATTTCTTTTGCTTCACGCACCGAAAACTCTTTCCAACCAGGTGTAGGCAAAGCAGAAATATAATTCATCCAATCCGCGTCCAATTCACGCCCTTGGTATTCTTTTAAAAAGTCCTCATGGCCAATGCCATAGCTATTGGCAATCCGTTTCAGCTTACCTTCATTATGAATCAATCTCTTATTAATGTCATAAAGCTGTTCAACCAAAGCTTCGATACGATTTTGGTTTAAAGAAAGGGATTTTACTGCTTGAATCAACTCACCCTTTAATTGAATATATTTCTTCTTCTGAGAAGATGTAAGAGCCCCCTCTTTACGCTCTGCCAAACTGCTTTCAACATGCTGATCTTGTAATTTTCGTAATTTCACATAGGTTTGAGCAATAAAATCCAATGTTTCCATAACTTGAGGACAAAGTTCATTTTCCATTGCAGCAAGCGATAAGTTAACATCGTCCTCGTCCTCTTCATCATCGTCTTCAATGTTTCTCTCTCCTGCGCTCTCCCCCATATTACGTATACCAGAAGACATTTTTTCTTCTACTGTCTTATCAACTTCACTTCGCTCAATAACAGGAGCCTGCTTTGCTTCTGGACCAGCATAAGTCGTTTCAAGATCAATAATTTCACGAAGAAGAATACGCTGCTCTTTTAACTCGTCACGCCAGATAATAAGAGCCTGAAAAGTCAAAGGACTCTCACAAAGTCCTGCAATCATTGTCTCACGCCCTGCTTCAATACGCTTAGCAATGGCAATTTCGCCTTCCCGCGAAAGAAGCTCAACAGCTCCCATCTCACGCAAATACATACGCACCGGATCATCCGTACGATCTGTTACTTCGCGTTTATTCGTTGTCGTTGCAATTGCGTGGCTAGAGGCTTCTACTAAATCACCCCCCTCTACCGTAACTTCTTCTTCATAATTTTCAGACTCGACTTCATCCTCATCATCCACAACATTAACCCCCATCTCAGAGAACATCGCCAAGATATCTTCAATTTGTTCGGATGTAACCTCGTCAGAAGGAAGAACAGCATTGAGTTCATCCATTGTTACGTAACCATTTTTTTTGGCAAGTTTAATCATTTTCTTGATGGCATCATCAGAAAAATCAAGAAGAGGACTATCCAAACTCGCTTGGTTTGTTACTTCTGCATTATCTTTCTGTTTAACCTTTGTTGCCATACCATAACTCCACTCGATCACTTCATAGTTTCCATGTAACCATAGTTTCCATGTGACCAGTTTTTTGTTCTCACTAAAATCTACCAATAGTTACTCATATATACTTCCTGTTAAGAGATTACCATTGGAAAGAATACATTTTGTATACGCCCTGACATCCAGACAAGCTTGACATCCAGACAAAAACGCGGGAAAACTCCAGAAGTTTCCCCGACACCTCTCAGCCCTTCTGAGATAATCTCTGCACCCTATCGTAAGAACCAATTTCCCGCTTTTCCTAAAATTTACCCGCTTTTCCTAAAATTTAATTGTCATCTTTATAAAAATGTCACTCCACATAAACTTCCTCATCTAAAATTTAAGTGACTGATTCGCATTAAAAAAGCGAATCATTTTATCGTATCTTGTGTATTCCCGTCTATTTTTTCATCCAACCAACTTCCAAATCCTTCAATTAACGCTTCTGTTGCCTGCATCTGCTCCAGCTCATTTTTTACCTCACGAAGCAGATCAAAAACCTCACTCTTAGGATTTTCTACAAGTTGCTCTTCAATATCCTGTAACCTCTTATGTAGGTGGTGTTCTTGAAGATGCAAGTAGACAGCTTGTTTTAATATAGCACGCGCATCTTCTATAGGGGCTCCACCAGGAATAATACGCATACCAATATTTTGCACAAGATGTTTCATACGCTCTAACAGAGCCTTTTGCCCTCTTTTTTCTAAGAACGCAACCATCGTCTCTTTATCATGAAGCTGTTGGTCCCCAAGAATTTCCAACATAGCTTGATGAAAAATTATCAATTGAGTATTTTTTAATTCTAACTCAGAAAGAATTTCAAAATTTTCATACCACAACTCAGGATAGTAAGCTAAAGTAAGTAAAATCACTGCTTCACGCAAAGGGATAGATTGCGAAGAATTTCGTACTATTTCAGAATTTGCTAACAGAGAAAAGGTTTGATCTTTAAAGGTCCTATTTGGTGAAGATTGACCATATCGCCCTTCCCCCCTTTTTTTCGAAAAAGAGGGACGAAAAAAATCAAAAAGGCGTTTTTTTACATCTTGCAAATAATAACGACGGACATCTTCATCCTTAATCGTAAAAATTTGTTGTTTTAGTTGTTTTTCTAGCGCTGCTCGTGCCTCTGGAATTTCAAAATGCTTTCCATAGGTAGCACGCCACCATAAAAGCTCACTCAAAGGAATAGCTTTTTGCAAAAAAGAAGAAAAAAGCTGTGCTCCACCAGCACAAACAATTTCATCAGGATCTTTCCCTTGTGGCAACAAAACAAAGCGTACACAAACCCCAGCCTTTAAAAGAGGCAACACACGATCAGCAACACGAAAAGCAGCTTTTAAACCAGCATCATCACCATCAAAACACAAAATAGGCTCCTTCCCCATCTGCCATAAAAGCTCAATTTGCGCTTCCGTTAATGCTGTCCCTAAGGGCGCTACAACTCCTTCAAAACCAGCTTTAGTCAATGCAATGACATCCATATACCCCTCAACAACAAGGAGTGAATGAATTTTTTCATCGCCAACAAAGCGACTATTTTTGCGAGCTGCTGCCGCGTTATAAAGTATATTTCCTTTATGAAACAGCACTGTTTCAGGGCTATTGAGATATTTTGCTCGTGTCTCTTTCTCTAATGCACGCCCTCCGAAAGCCACCACACGTCCGCGCAAATCTTCGATAGGAAACATAATGCGATTTCTAAATCGGTCATAAGAATCTGCGCTCTCCTCATGCACTGAGAGAAGCCCACATTCTTCCATTTGCTTTATTGAAATGCCCCGTGCACTCAAAGCTTCTTTCAAAGCTGTACGCCTTACCGGTGCAAAACCAATGCGGAAACGCTCTACAAGCTCTGGTGTAACACCACGTGCATCCAGATAACGACGTGCTTGCGTACCTTCTTTATCGCGTAAATTATATTGAAAAAAATCTGTAGCAATTTTCATCACATCATAAAGGTCAGCTTTTTCCAGTTGACGTTTATGACTTTGTGAATCCAAAATAGGGAGTTTTATTCCCGCAAAATCAGCCAAACGCTCTACACTTTCTGAAAAGTGCAATCCATCAAGCTCACACAAAAAGGTAAAAATATCTCCACTTACACCACAACCAAAACAATAATAGCGCCCTTTATGATCATCACAATGAAAACTTGGCGTTTTTTCACCATGAAATGGACAACAACACCAAAAGTCTCCCCGTGAAGGCTTACTTTTTCGAGGATCAAAATCCACCCGTTGCCCAATCACTGTTGAAATTGGGAGTCTCGTACGCAATTCATTAAGGAAATCGGGCGGAAAACGCATTATCTCTCACAGAGTTTGAAAATTCTTTTTTGCATATTTAACGACTTTAGAGCATAATTCCAATACTTCCTCTTAAGCAGTTGTAAAATTTTAAACCCTCAACTGCATATATTTTTAGAAATGGAGAATAAAAAGTGATCGAATTTATTGCTCAATATCCGTGGTTAGAGGCTATTTCTTGGCTTGTTATTCTTACTATAGCTGCCCTTTTAGTGAACTTTCTAGGACGAAAATTACTTATTCACGGAGCAAAAAAACTCTCTTCTTTTCTCCCCAAAAATACAACGATCGATATTAATAATGCTATTCAATACATAGCGGATATCATTTCAGCTTTTATTCTTTCAATTGGTGTTAATTTTATCTCAACATTGCCCGATGCATTTAGCACTGTCATCAGTAATGTTGCCAACGCCTTCATTATCTTCTTTGTCGTCCTGACAATTTCTTCCTGTCTCAATGTCATTAACATCCTTTACGAACAACGACCAACAGCACGACTAAAACCAATAAAAGGTTATATTCAAATTGCTAAAATTGCACTTTTTGCTGTTGCAACAATTTTAATGGTCGCTACATTGATTGACCGTTCCCCTCTTATTCTCTTCTCCGGTCTTGGTGCAATGGCCGCGGTTCTCATGTTAATTTTTCAAGATACGCTTCTTTCTCTCGTTGCCGGTATTCAAATTTCATCCACTGATATGGTTCGTGTTGGGGATTGGATTGAAATCCCCAATCTCGGTGCCGATGGTGATGTTATTGAAATTGCCTTGCATACTGTTAAAGTTCAAAATTTCGACAACACCATCACCTCAGTTCCTATCCGTAAACTTGTGACCGACCCTTTTAAAAATTGGCGTGGAATGCAAGAATCGGGTGGCAGACGCATCAAACGCTCCCTTTTTATTGATCAATCAAGTATCCATTTTCTCACAAAAGAAGAACAAAAATATCTTTCCCGATTTAATTTATTAGAAAGTTATTTCACGCAAAAAGTAGAAGAAATCGAACAATGGAACGCTCAATTAGATAAAAATCATGATGTCTTAGCCAATACGCGCCGTTTAACCAACATTGGAACTTTTCGTGCTTATGTTTTTGCTTATCTACAACAGCATCTAAACATCAACCCTAATATGACCCTCATGGCACGGCAATTACCTCCTACAGAAAATGGTTTACCCTTAGAAATCTATTGCTTTACGAACACCACCGTTTGGATCGACTATGAACAAATTCAAGGCGATATCTTTGATCACCTTTATTCCATTCTGCCCTGTTTCGGTCTAAAGGTTTTTCAAAATCCAAGCGGTTATGATTTTAATCAAGTATTAAAAGCAAAAGTGAAATAAAAACAATAAACTTCAATTTATTAATTTGAGGCAACCACATTCACAACAACAAAGAAAGAATAAAGTATCATGAATGGTTCATTGGTACTCCTTCATCTTGCCGGCGCTATTTCTTTACTTCTCTGGGCCACACGCATGGTGCGCACAGGAGTTGAACGCGCCTATGGTGACAGACTTAAATATAAAATGTGCCACGTCGTTTCAAAACCATTGTTTGCCGTAAGTTTTGGGCTTTTTACAGCAATGATTTTACAAAGCTCTACAGCAATAACACTCCTCGTTGGCTCTTTCGTTGAATCTGGTTTTGTCTCTGGAGTAGCAGGACTTATGGCTGTACGTGGAGGAGAATTAGGATCAGCAATCGTTGTAAAAATTCTCACCTATGACCTCACTCTTGTTGTACCCTTGTGTCTTTTAATTGGCACTTGTATCTTCATGACAACAGAAAAACGTGAATGGCGTCAAATAGGACGTATTGTCATCGGTATTGGTCTTTTGATTTTATCTTTAGAGATGATAAGTACCGCGACAGAACCTTTACGTGAAAGCGAAATTTTGCCTAGCATCATTCGTTATCTTTCAACCGATCCTATTTCCACTTTTTTGTTGGCTGCTGGCTTAACCTACCTCTTACATTCATCCATTGCAGGAATCATTTTGCTGGTCAATTTTGCCAACTACGATCTTATCCATACGCAACTCTGTGTTGTCATGGTTCTTGGTGTCAACTTTGGCTCTTCTCTTATAGCACCACTTTTAACGCGCAACGCCTCTCCTAATACCCGCCTCGTTCCCTTAGGAAATTTACTCATGCGTGGGGCAGGGTCAATCCTTATACTTATCTTATTTCTCTCCTTTCACCCTCCCATCACATGGCTTGGCAATAACGCCCCTACTCAAGTAATCAACGCCCATATCATTTTTAATGTTTTCATTCTCCTTGCTGGAATACCGCTTTCAAAATGGGTTTTAAAATTAACCACTCAGATCGTGAATATAAGTGCAAAAAAAAATGCAAGCCGACAAAACGCTCAATTTATCCGATCAAACAGCTCTTGATGACAGTGTTCTTGATCGCCCAACTCTCGCCCTCTCGAATGTCATGCGTGAAGTCATTCATATTTGTGATCTTGTAGACATCATGCTAGAAAAAATTATGGGACTTTATGAAAAGCCTGATCCCAATATTATTCGTGAACTCAACCAACTCAACACCATATTGGACAAAAAACATATCGCCATCAAACTTTATCTTGCACGATTAGCGGGACAAAAATTATCTGACGAAGAAGCTCTTCAAACGCAAGAACTTCTAGGTGCCTGTATAAAATTAGACCAAGCAGGCGATATCATTATTCATAATATGTTGATGCTGGTTAAAAAGAAACAACAAAAAGGTTTACAGTTCAGCAGCGAGGGCTGGAGTGACCTCCTTCGTTTCCACGCCATTGTACTAGCCAACGCGCATATAGCATTTAACGTTCTCGTCTCACGTGATACACACACTGCACACCTATTGGTACAAAAAAAAGATCAACTACGAAACTTAGAAAAAGAGATGAGTTTAAAACATTTTAAACGTCTGCGTGAAGGGGATCTCAAAAATGTAGAATCATCCAGTCTTCATCTCGACACTGTGCGCGACCTCAAACAAATCAACTCTCTTTTGACCTCAATGATCTACCCCATTTTAGAAGAACAGGGACTTCTTCAAAGTTCTCGTCTACGCAACCCTGCTGAAGAACAAACAGAAAAAACTTAAACCTTTCAAATAACTTGAATAAAACACACATCACATCGATTATTCAATTTTGAATATGGTCAAGATATTGATTTAATCAAAATATCTTATTATTCGACAATTTAAATGAGCTTTCTGCATCGTAAGTTTCTTTCATTTAAAATCTATACATGATGAATTGCTCAAAGTCATCTGCTTGCACATTACAAACAAAGCAGCATGTAGAATAGAACTCTTGAAGAAAGACGTAAAAATGCCTAACCATCTCAAAGCCAAGACTGTTAAACACATAAAGAGTAGGTCAAGAGTATGATAGTTCCAACCTAAACCCGCCTTGTAAAAAGGGAACCGCTTCACAGTAGCAGCGAAACAGAAATACTCTATAAGAAATACAAAACCCCACAAAAATGCAACATTTATATCAAGATTGGTAGAGGTTCAACCTATACAGCCATGCTATAACGTATCAACGAAACAGTTTTCATTTCAAACATCATTGATATCAATTGGCAAGCTCCAAACTTTTAAATATCCATTTTACTTATTGCTTTAATCACAATTGTTTTTTAATGTAAGAGAGAGATTTAAAAAGCTTATAAATACACTTTATGAGTTCTTAGAACATTTCTACTAATATTTTCTTCTTTTATTCATATTTATCAATTAATTAATTTATTTATAAATTAAAATATGTTGTATATTTATACTTATTAAGTATTATTATGATATAAATGTGAATATTATTTTTATATAAAGGAAAGTAATAAGTAAAATATCTAAAAGAAATATCCTTTCCACTGGTTAAAAAAGGAATAAACCTTGATTTTTACAAAGTTTACTCTAGTTACAATTTAAATTCAGGCAAAGGAGGGTATCATGGAAAATGCAAACATCGGTTGGATTGCTGCTATTATTATCGGCGGGATTGCAGGTTGGGCAGCACAGTATATTATGAAAAGCCAAACAGGAATATTGTTAAATATTATCTTAGGAATTATTGGCGCTGCGCTAGCAAGCTTTCTTTTTAGTCTTTTAGGTGTAAGTTTTGCTGGTTGGCTTGGCTATCTTATTTCAGGTTTTATAGGAGCCTGTATTCTTATATGGATAGGACAAAAAATTCGATCATAGAGTATTTATTTTTTACACCTTTTGGAATTCAATACAAAACTAGGAAACAACTAGCAGAGTTTGAAATATTTTCTTGTAACTTGGTGTTACCAATTTTGATATGATGGTGAGATGCTTAAGCTGCGATTTTAGGCATACACCATCACCGTATTATAAAACGAAATGCAGTAAAGAACTTTATAACGCACCATTTCATACCTATATAAACTTACGCATATCAGGAGAGATATGTTGCGTTATTTTAACGAAATACGAACTGATTTATGTACCACGTGCGCAAATCCAGCATATCTCACTGTAATAACAATTCATAAGGTTACAAAAATCACTAACGATGATTAAAAATTCTACCGTATAATGCTTAACACCTATACACTCTATCAACAATACCCTTTTTACCGAAAAACTCGAAGCGCTCTTTTACATTCTTAAGAAATAAAGAGAGACGGCAAGAATAAAATGATAAATATTTTTTCTAATCTATGAAATAAAATAGTATCTAAAATAAATATGAAAATTAAATTATAATGTGTTTTTTTAAATTTATTTTTAATAATAAAAATATATAAGTAAAAATTAATAATATTAATGCAAATTTATTATAAAATTAATACACATTATGTGATGTAATATTTCAAAATTTTAATAATATAATATATTTTGCAAAAATATATGCATTACTATAAACTTCTTGATTATAAAGAATACGATCTCCTTTACATCTCAATTCAAAAGATTTGAATATCTCTTCTCTTTCTAAAGTATAAAATAAAGTTTTGTTCCTCTTAAAATTTCCTCTTTATATCATCTTGCATAGATGAATTTTTAGCTCTTCTTTATATGCGTTACAAACGAATTTTAAAGCACGAAACATTTTTCCCATTGCTCTCATGCGATAAAGAAATTTCCGTAATGCATTGTGAAAGCGCCTTGAACAAAACATAATACTTTATTTTGCTTTTTTAAATGAAAATAATCCTATAATATATACTTCCTGCATATCTTCTTTTAAAGACCTTTGCTTTCGATTTTCCCTTTGATATCTTCCTGTTAAAATCTTGCTGCTTTTATACTCCTTGTATTACAATAGAGCTATCTATTTAACCCAACATAACATATGGAATAAGACTTTAGCTGTGGAGTAAAACGATGTCTGATCTTGAAGATTCCATCTTACCACCTCTAAAGTGGTTCTCTGATCAAAATCCTCCAATACCAGAAAATGTTCGCGATTGGCTCATGGAATCGGGCTCAATGACGCTTCGATTAAAGAAATATTGTACCTGCCTCCAAGTTCAACCACAACGCGAATGTTTTATTACGCGAGATAAATTAACAGAAGAAGCAGAGCATCTCCCCGAAAATGCGCGTTATTGGCTACGCGAAGTCATATTAATGGGAGATAATAAACCTTGGCTCCTTGGACGCACTGTAATTCCACAAGAAACCCTCCTACACAATCAAGCCTTGATGCATTTGGGAACTGTACCTCTAGGACATTATTTATTTAACAATGACAAATTAACCCGCGATTACATTCATATTGGTCAACAAGGTGCGCTATGGGCACGCCGTTCCCGTTTGCGGTTAACGGGTAAGCCATTGTTGCTAACTGAACTATTTTTAACAGATTCACCACTGTATCCCCACAAATAGAGGTTACTCATTTTATTCTGCATAACTTATAGATTTCATATAGCTTATAAGGGATTTAATCAGAGAAAAGAATTTCAAAATTATCTCAAGAACACATTAAAAACAAAGATTTCTTTTCAAAATATCCTTTTATTTCATCAACTCAGCTTAAAAAATCTCTTCCCTAGAAAAAACGTTCTAAAATTCTGATTTTCTTATCATTAAAACCAGCACTTGAATTAAAAAGATACACACCATATTGATAAAACCATCTATATTTAAATTTCTTGCTGAATAATCACTACTCTAAAATACGGTAACTCTTTATCAAACAAATGCTTTGAAACAGCAAAAAAGACAATAATACACTCCCCAAAATTGGAAATCTGTATCAATTAGCTTAATCATTCTGTTTTAAAATTTTTAACAGTGCTGACAATAGATCTTTTTAAAAAAGTAAAAACTCTATAATCTTTTTGTTTTTTAATGGTCTAACAGCTTTGAAGAACAGAAAAATATAATACTTAAAAGAATGTTTATTGCTCTATAAGAGCCAAAAAAATTTCGTTGATATCAAAAAAATATTTTTTTGATAATAGTATGTATATAAAAAATAAATGATATTTATCAACATCCTACTGACTTACAAAGGCGACGCACAATAAAAAATATTTTCCAATCCCCTTGAATTAACAAGATCTATTGCAATTTTTGACGAAGACTATTGCACACTTTAGAAAAATTCATTTGCCCCGCATACCGTTCCTTAAGCCATGCCATCACCTTACCGATATCGCGTAATTTTTCTGCC
The DNA here is from genome assembly GCF_042196145.1 of Bartonella sp. AP258QHHD. Lineage (NCBI taxonomy): Bacteria > Pseudomonadati > Pseudomonadota > Alphaproteobacteria > Hyphomicrobiales > Bartonellaceae > Bartonella > Bartonella sp. AP258QHHD. The sequence goes on along the minus strand of NZ_JBHIPR010000063.1, from coordinate 18,454 downwards.
TTTGTTTGTGCCAAAGCTTCACAAAGAACCTGTTCTACTTCCATCTCCTTAAGTTGATAGGGAAGAAATTCACGAATAACTTCTATTTCTGCTTGTCCTCTCTCTGCCAATTCCAAGCAACCAGACTCTTTATAGGCTCGCATCAATTCTTCACGCTGTTGAAGCATTTTAGTGAAAACAGACTGTATCTGCTGATCATCCACTTCTAGCTTCCCTTCATCATAATAAAGAATATCACGATCCCTAACTGCAGCATTCATTAAACGAAGTGTAGCAAGACGCGCACTATCTTGCGCTTTCAAAGCAGCCCTAAGAGCCCCATCAATCTGGTTACGCAACATAAATTTATCCAATTTTTGTTCAAGAAGAAGATGCCTTTTAACCAATCTTTATCCATCTTGCAATGGAGAATAAAAAATAATTAAGGACTCGATCTTCGAAAAGCTAAAACAAGACTTTACCTCTTCATGGAATGTACTTATACTGCCTACTTCAAGCGAAACGTTACCAGAATAATATACACAGCATCTGCTAAAGGTATGATTTTTGTGTAAAGTTGATCATTATACCTTTCAGAGAATAAATTGTGGATACATACTATGATACAAGCGACTTCACCCAGCCACCCTTGGAGTATCAAAAAACCGACAGCCCTCTTAGTCTTAGCAGATGGAACCGTTATTGAAGGCAAAGGAGCAGGTGCTACAGGTATAGCTGAAGCTGAAGTGTGTTTTAACACCGCCATCACAGGCTATGAAGAAATCCTCACAGACCCGTCATACACACAACAAATCGTTAATTTTACTTTTCCTCATATAGGAAATGTAGGGGCAAATAGCGAAGATATTGAAGATCTCTCTCCTCTCAATTGTCATGGTGCTGTTGGCGCTATTTTCAAAGCAGACATTACACATCCCTCAAATTATCGATCCAATGAAAATCTTCATCAATGGCTTAAAACGCGTAAAATTATTGCACTTTGTGGTATTGATACACGTGCACTCACAATTCTTATTCGTGAAAAAGGTGCACAAAATGCTGTCATTGCACACGATGCTAATGGAAACTTTGATATTCCTTCTTTAAAGAAACGTGCGCAAAAATGGCAAGGTCTCGTCAATCTTGACCTTACGAAAGACGTGACATCTCAATCATCAATGCAATGGAATGAAAAACCATGGAGTTGGAATAAAGGATACGGTACAAACAATGTGCACAATCTTCATATCATTGCAATTGACTACGGTATTAAACGTAATATTCTTCGCCTTATGGCAACACAAAAAGCACGCATTACTGTTGTGCCTGCTCACACAACTGCAAAAGAAATTCTGGCAATAAACCCTGATGGCGTTTTTCTTTCTAATGGACCAGGAGACCCCGCAGCTACGGCTCAATATGCCATTCCAACAATCAAAACATTAATTGATCATAATTTACCAATTTTTGGAATATGTCTTGGTCATCAACTTCTCGCTCTTACGGTTGGTGCAAAGACCGTGAAAATGCACCAAGGACATCATGGTGCCAACCACCCAGTTAAAGACCTTAACACTGGAAAAGTTGAGATTGTATCGATGAATCACGGTTTTGCCGTAGATTCTTCCTCTTTACCACAACATGTTCAAGAAACACATATTTCTCTCTTTGATGGTTCAAACTGTGGTATTCGAATCATTGGAAAACCTGTTTTTTCTGTTCAATATCACCCCGAAGCTTCTCCTGGACCACAAGATAGCCACTACCTCTTTCAGCATTTTAGTGATCTCATTATGAATTATAAAAAAATATCTTAAAATAAAAAGCCTCACCTTTTAACTTCTCTCCTTTAAATTATATCATCTTCCTACGCACAATTATATTATTTTTATACCTACAACTTATTGAATAAATATTCTTATTGATCATTCTAAAACTAAAAAGAGCGCTCTGAATAGCTTAAATTTTTCTCATTCCTCTCCTCTTAAGGTCGTATCCATCAAAATCATTGGTTTCTCCCCCCAAGCAAGATAAGTGGGTCGATAAAAACCATTTTTAAAAAGAGTAAAGTGCCTAATATTCAAATAAGCATTTGATTCACAATACAATTTTAAGCATTCTATTGTGCATGAGAAACATAATCCCTCCTAAAGAATAAAAAAATTAAAGTGTGAGACAGTGCAACAAATCTCTACTTTTTAAAAGATATTGCCGTAGATGGTTTTGAAAACTGTAAAGTCGAATAAAAAAGTAATCGCAAAACAGAAAACATCTTTTCAATTTTACAACGTTATATTCTTCCAAAATGAGGTTGTCTTTCGATTCCAGAAATGATGCCAACAAATATAAGCAATATTTTACTTCCAATTTGCCATATAAAATTTGGAATTGTTCATACAATACTGATACATCTAACTCAGATACGTTTTAATCTTTTTTTTTTCAATATGCTGCTACATTAGCACTGGATATTAATTTGCAAGCAATAGAAAAAATACGGTCTCCCCTATACAAACAATATCACAAAATAAAAAAATTATTTTCACTAAATGAGAAGGATATATCGATATTCTATACAACACTTTGTGAAACAAATATCACAAAAAACTTTCTGCCTATAAAATGATACATTTTGTTTATCTTGTGCATTCTCTAGCAAAATAGTACGTACCAGCCCCTCTCAACAAATTAACGTACCCGCAAGACAAAAATAACTGTCGCAACAACAAGAAGAAAAAAGCCTCCAACAAAAGGAGCACCAGAAAAATAAAACAGTGCATTTTTATCTGTAAAACATTCAAAAAGAAACACATAAAAAACAGAACCAAATGTTAAACTCAACGAAATAACAGATGTCATCGCTCCTTGCAGTTCTCCTTGTACATTTGTCGGTACCTGCGCTGAAGCAATAGCACGTATAGGTGCATGAACAAGATACTCAAGCATAGTACACACACAAACCATATAAACCATCCACCCCTGCGTCGCAAATGTATAACCCAGCATAGCAACAGAGGCAAACAAAAGCCCTACTATAACAATATGCCAATCACTCCATCGTTTAGAAAAATAAGGCAAAATGAGAGCGACTACAATAAATTGGCCTATCCCAAAAACACTATAGGAGAGTCCAATAGAAAAAGAACTCCAATCATAGCGTTCTTTTGCAATGAAAGCCCAAATGCTTAACCATACAGATTCCGCAAACCAATAAAGAAAAAAGACCAATAACACCCAAAGAACCATCGGGTATTGTTTCAGATGCCAAAAAGCACCTAAGGGATTTGCCCGCTTAATATCAAAAAAGCGCCTATTCCATAAAGAAAGGGTTTCTGGAAGCATAACCCAAGAAAAAATAAAATTAATGAGTGAAAAACCAACAGCAAAATAAAACGGAATACGCGGACCAAACTGACCTAAAAAACCACCAATAAACGATCCTAAAATAAACCCCAATGCGGATGCAATGCCTAACAGACCAAAATTGCGTGTACGGGTTTTATCATCAGATATATCCGCAAGATAAGCTGTACAAGTTGCAAAACTAGCGCCACTTATCCCTGACAAAAGACGCCCGATAAATAACATAGAATAGCTCCATGCTATAGCACATATGAGATTATCAAGAGCAAAGCAAATAATAGAGAGAAGCAAAATAGGACGACGACCATAACGATCAGAGAGATTGCCAATAACAGGAGCAAACAAAAACTGCATCACTGAATAAGCTGCAAGTAATTTTCCTCTTTCTACAAAAGATGTACTGACCTCTTTTCCAGTTAATTGAGAAAAATATTCAGGCAAAACAGGACAAATGATCGCAATACAAAGAATATCTAACAATAAAGTGATGAACACTAAAACGAGCCCACGCTGAACAAATTTCGGATTGAGCATTTGGTCTGGCATAACATACACACTATTTTACGCATACAATGACTCCCCCGCTCTCTTTTAACTCCCGTTTCCTTTTAAAAGTATTCTATACCGTATACTTTTCACATACAAAATAATAACAAAGTAAAAATTTAAGTAAGAGTCAAGATAAAACTATAAAATTACGTTTTAATTGGTATATATTTAATTGCTATCTCATTGTCAAAGAATAAAAATTTTTTTGCATTATACGAACAAAATATTTGTGCGACAAACTCATGAACAAAATTTCATGAAACACAAAGTATTTCCAATAGTTTTAGAGACATTATGATGAATTTTATCAGACATCGTTTCCCCCTCTCATCCCACCGTTTTCAGGAATCTCAATTCCATCAGATACGTTAGATATACTATAGTAATTGAAACCTTTTAAAAGATAAGCTCTTAAAAAATTTTCTTACCCTCAGAATATGCTATAAGGTTAAAGCAGCATCACCAGAATAGCTTAACAACGTAAAAAGCTCATCATATTTTTAAAAGTATTTATTTGACAATAATTTTGATTAAAAAATAAGTATATTATAGAGAAAGTTCTTTAATTCTATAATCTTAGAAAATATTCATATCGCTTGCAATTTGTGGAACTTTATTTTATCTTTATATTCATTGATACTCTTAATGATTGTATGCTACCATTAAATCTAACGATGATCATGATAAGCATTTAAAAAAATAGCACTTTTAGAAATAGTTCGTCATGAATTTTTAATTCAAAAATGGTGTATAAAATGCGAAAAATATCCCTATTAATTCTCATATTAATGTTGGTAACAGGATGTGATGTTCAGGATTCTGATTCACAAGAGAGTATTTTAGAAAATAAAATAAAAACACAACAAACAACCAACGTAAACCTAGATCCCTATACTCTAAATAAATTAAATACTCTTCTCAAAAAACGTTCAGAAACAAATTATCAGGAAAAAGGGGCACTAATTGACTTTCTTTCTGAAGCTTTTTTAGGGACACCTTACCAAGCAAATATGTTACATGGCTCAGAAAATACACCAGAAAAACTGATTATTGACTTTAGAGGCTTAGATTGCTTCACTTATCTGGATTATGTTGAAGCATTGCGCAAATCAACATCCCAAACAGAATTCATAAATAACGTCATAAAAACGCGTTATATTAACGGTAATGTTGATTTTTTAAATCGGAAACATTTTTTTACGGATTGGGCTTATAGAGAATATAAACTCGCCACTGATATTACCGCTGAAATAAGTCCCCATGCGGTAAAAATAGAAAAATATCTCAACAAAAAAGCTGATGGTGAAAGCTATCTACCTGGGTTGCCAGTTGTGAAACGCACGATAACGTATATTCCAAGTAACTTTATTAATGAGGAGGTTATAGGTCGTTTACAGTCTGGTGATTTCATTGGTATTTATACGAAACTTGCTGGATTGGATGTAACACATGTGGGCTTCTTTATCATGACAGATAAAGGGCCAATGTTAAGAAATGCTTCTTCACGAAAAGAAAACGAAAAAGTCGTTGATTCTCCTTTTATGAATTATGTTGAAAAAACACCAGGAATCATTGTTTTAAGAGCTCTTGAATAACATCATAGCGATATGAAATATCTTCTCTATTCTTAAAATATATACTGTCGTTATTCAGGTAAACATCTAACTTCGTTCAAGCTATACGGATACAATATATTTGTTTACAGTTTTAAGAGAAAAAAGTCGTTTTGATCTAACTTTGTTTATAGGTATGACAAAATCATTTTTGGAGAAATCACGGATTTGTAATCACTTTTACTGGTTGAAAGATTAAAGACAGAAAAGACTCTATTATAGTATCACGCTTTCCTTTCATATTCTCAACCAAGAGTTATCTTTAGATTACCGCTAATCTGATCTTTACGAATATAACGCAAAAAACACAAACGAACGTTTGTAAAAATAAGTAAAAGTAAAGCCAGATATGTTTGGTGTTGTTTCATAAAGTATTTTATAAAAATTCAATCTACCTCTCTAATTTATTGCATATAAATTTTTGACTGTATAGCATTGTTTTCCTTATAAAGTCTTTGCTTTTTGTTATTGTCTATCAATTAAAATAGCTCTAATGTAGAAGCATATTTATGATTAGGATGCACCAATACTGTACGAGTCCTTGTAAAATTTTGATGCCAGATTGGAATGAAAATATGAAAGCATCAATTAAAACCAGTTTCTATCTTTAGCATCATTCTTTAGTTCAGCTTTGCGATTTTCTACAGCAACGACAATAATATCCTTCAAAGAGTAGAGACATGAGCATTATTTTTTTTCATTCTTTAATGAGTCCCCATCCTTCATGCAATAAAGAACACTCTAAACAGAATCCATTGTATCGATAAAACAATACATTTATTAGCAACAATAATGATGATTAATCTATGATCACAAACTTTAAAACCCTATTCATAACTTTTATATAAAATTTATAATTAAATCTCATTAAACTTATTACGAAGGCTTCACTCCTCTTCGCCCTAAGAGACGAAACATCTACTCCTGAAAGTCTGTAAACAATCCGTTCTCTTAAGTGGATTTAAGCTGCTAACCATTTCATGAGATTCACTTACAAAAGAATACAGCGGTAAGTCCTATTTTGAATATTTACTCCATACTCTAAAAACACTTAATAGATCAATTTTATATGCCTTATCTCACCACACCTTAAATGACAGTGTTTTAACGAAATAGAATAAATCTTGCCTTAAATACTCTGTTTAACCTTGTATACTTGATTGATGCAAAAATAAAATGAACAAAAGAGCATCATCGTATTTTCGAAAGGTATGAATCGCTCCATCATAAAAAAACAGTCCTTATAACATAACAGACAATTTGAAAAAATCTTTTTATATAAAAGGGATCACCGTTGTACCAGGAGGCAATTTTGCCTCATCTTCAGGCTCGACATGAATAGAAATACGCACATTATCAAATTCTTTTTGAAGAACAGCTTCGATTTTATCACAAATTTTATGTGCTTCTCCTACCTGCATTATAGCAGGCACAACCAAATGAAACTCTATAAAAGTAACCCTCCCAGCAACACGCGTCCGTAAATCATGGACCTCAAGCGCACCCGATGCATTTGCAGAAATCAGCTCCCGAATCCGCATGCTTTCATTCAATTCAACGCCAACATCCATTAATCCCTGAACAGCACTTCTAATCACCTTCCAGCCCTGTAAGAGAATATTAACGGCAACGATTATCGCTAAAATTGGATCTAAAGCTCCCCATCCTCCGACAAAACCAGCAATCAAACCAATTAAAATTGCAAGCGACGTAAAAACATCAGTTATAAAATGTACTCCATCAGCTTTAAGAGCCGGTGAGCGATGGAGTTTTCCCTGCCCAATAAGAACCATTCCCCACATACAGTTTATGACAGTTGCAATAAGATGAATAGCAAGCCATATTCCAGGCTTCTGCAACAATTTAACGGTAGAAAGAGCTATCCATGCTTCTCTTAAAATAACAATTGCCGCAATAATAATGAGTACCCCTTCAAGAATTGCGGAAAAATATTCCGCTTTATGATGCCCAAAGGGATGATCATGATCTGCTGGCTTCATACTCACTTTAACAGCCCACCATGCTGCTAATGACGCAAGAATATTAACGATTGATTCCAATGCATCAGAATAAAGTGCAACCGAACCTGTGATGTGATATGCCCAATATTTCAAAGCAAAAACAATACACGCAATAAAAATAGAGTATAAAGTTAAGCTTTGTATATTGATTTTTACATCCATGAACCTCATCCTTTTCTTCACGAAATAGGGAATTAATATTTTCAACCATATCATGATACTTTTGGCATAACGACGATCTTTCCTCAATATTACAGAAGCTTCATCATACAATAAACGCCTCAGCTCACCATTATTATCGTAAAAACTGCTCAGTTACACGAACAGCACCAATAAATAAAGAAGAGAGAAAATAATAGAAAGAAGAGTTTTCCCAAGAGCAATCAAACACATAACCTTCATTATTAATCGTTTTCTGAATAACTTAAAGCCATCTCACTTCTCATAAACGAAAAACTTGTTTTTGCTCAAATCTATCATGATCATGCATTATTTTTCAGTCTTATGATGTGCATTATAACCCATCTATAAGCCATCTTTGCACCTTAGAAAAAATATCTTAGCACTCTACGGTAATCTTACAGGTCAATAGGATTTTAAAATATGATTTACTAAAAAATTTAGATATAAAAAGAAGAACAATGATTACCCTCAAAAAAAAGAATCTGGGCATTGGGGACCCAGATTCTTTTCCCTTAGAAATTAAGGGCATACAGAACTTGGGAAATAGCGGGGACCCAAGACACTGCACCCGATACAAGAAAAATATATGATTCCGTATCAGTATTTTTACATTATACCTATGGTTGTATATTGTCAACATAAATTCTACCATAAGTTTTAAGAAATATTTTTTTATCTCTTCTTTTTAAATAAAACAAATTCTAACATCTGGAAATCATAAGAAAAAAGCACTAAAAATCTCGCATGCATTTGAATATCATAACAATCAATGAAACAGATGATCCACGCCTAAAAGCCTATCATAATATCCGTGAAAAAGATCTTGTTGGACGGCAACATCAATTTATTGCTGAAGGCAAAGTAACATTGTCCGCATTACTACATTCGAAAGAGTTTTCTGCCATCTCACTGCTCATCGTAGCAAACCGTCTCTCTGGACTTCTACCGCTTTTAGAAAAAACACAGCCTCTATGTCCCATTTATTGCGTTCCACAAAAAGTTATGGATAATATCACCGGCTTCCATGTTCATCGTGGTGTTCTGGGTATTGGTAAACGCAAAATACTGCCACCCTTACAAAGTTTTTTACAACATCTTCCAGAAAAAGCTTTGATTCTTGTTTTATGTGGTATCTCGAATCACGATAATATGGGATCAATTTTTCGTAATGCAGCAGCCTTTGCCAGTAATGGCATTATTGTCGACAAAACCTCATGCGATCCACTTTATCGCAAATCAATAAGAGTGTCTGCCGGCGCTGCTTTAAAAGTACCCTATACGCAAAACGCTGATATAGATGACATTATAGCTGCTCTAAACGATGAAAACTTTCATCTTTATGCACTCTCCCCTTCTGCCTCACACACTCTCAAGCAAGCCAACAAAACCAAAAGAATGGCACTTATTTTTGGAACAGAAGGCGATGGCTTACCACCCCATATACTACAACAATCAAACACCTTACGTATTCCCATGACTGACGGTTTTGACAGCCTTAATGTTGCCACAGCCTCAGGTATTGCACTTGCTCATTTTACCAACTTTGACCACTAAAGATGATAACACTTCAAGTTATAAAACATACCCAATGTTGTATGTTATCTATCAGTCTCCAATAATATTGCCGTTCCCTAGCCTTTGAAAGCATTGATAAAAAACATTTTTACATTTTCTTTATCATCACTTTCCACACCCTAACCCCGCTTATGACGTGTAAAAGATATAATTTTGATGGATTCAATCATAAAACAAACTTTCAATGAGAAAATCTTCCGGAAGTCTCTCATTCAAGTTTAAGATTAAAAAATATCATTATAAATCAATTTACTATGCTTTATAAAGCTGTTGTTTTTAGTTCTGAGGAAACAGAATCTTTTGTTTCGAGATTACATAAAACGCGCTTCAACATCATTTCAGTATCGGCTGCACGTTCTGAATGTGTTACAAATCCTCCCCCAAGAATACGCGCCTCATGACCATTTCCATCATAAAGAACGCAAGCTTGCCCTGGTGCCACACCATTTTCACATTCCAATAAATCAACGGAAAAAATACCTTCTTTATAATGTAAGCGCGCAAGGTGAGGAGGACGCGTTGAACGCACCTTTACAGCCACCTCAATACCTTGAGAAGGGAAATTATCTAACGACTCATCACCAAGCCAATTCACATCACGTAAAAAAAGCTTATGCGTTTCTAACATTTCACGCGGTCCAACAATAACACGTGCATTTTCCACATCGAGATAAACCACATAAAGCGCTTCACCCGTTGATACCCCAATACCACGACGTTGACCAACCGTATAATTAACAATTCCCGAATGTTTACCTAAAATCTTTCCATCAATATGGACAATAACGCCAGGATTAGCTGCTTCTGGACGCAGTTTTGCGATAACATCTGAATATTTTCCTTGTGGAACAAAACAAATATCCTGACTATCATGCTTATTGGCAACCACAAAGCCCATTTCTGCTGCCATTTCACGAACGCGGGCTTTTGGAAGGTCACCAAGTGGAAAACGCAAATAATCAATCTGTTCTTGTGTCGTTGCAAAGAGAAAATAACTCTGATCACGATCATTATCGAGAGGACGAAAGAGTGCTCGATGCGCTCCGTGGGAACGCGAACGAATATAATGTCCCGTAGCCAAAGCATCTGCTCCCAATTCGCGTGCCGTTGTTAATAAATCAGCAAACTTAACCGTTTGATTACATGCAATACATGGTACTGGGGTCTCTCCATGAGCATAACTTTCTGCAAAAGGATCAATAACAGCTTCGCGAAAGCGCTTTTCATAATCAAGAACATAATGCGGTATTCCTAGTGTTTCTGCAACGCGGCGTGCATCCTCAATATCTTGTCCTGCGCAACACGCCCCCACCCGATGCGTTGCTTCCCCATGATCATAAAGCTGCAACGTAATGCCAATAACATTATACCCTTCCTTTTTCAAAAGACCTGCAACAACCGATGAATCAACCCCACCCGACATTGCAACAACAATGCGAGAATCCTCAGGTTGTCCTGGTAAATCAAGACTGTTTAAAAACATGTATTCATTCTCTATTTAATGCTCTGTTTAATGGCTAGCCATATGTTGACATTCTGATGCACGCTCTTTAGCACTTTTACACGATTGATTGCCTTTATATTATTTTTTTATCCTTTCCACAACCATAGGCATTACTTTCTTAAAAGCTGCTGCAAACAAAAAAAGAATGATAGAAATAAGGCATAATGGTAATCGTTTAGGAGAAAACCTTTTTTCTCTTTTGAAAAATCCGGTAAAATATTGCAAGAATCTCTTCTACACACTTCAACTTGAGCTTCTTTTTACATACCCAATCACTTTATTAATTTTTTCTTTCAGCGCTTTTAGCTCTTTTTTAAATTTCATGCTCTATAAACGAATCAAGTCCTTGACTAAAGGTAGAGGATACGAATGAGCAACTTGATAAAAACACAAATGAAATATGTTATTGGGCCAGATGGAAGTCCGCTTACAATTGCCGACCTACCGCCGCAAACAACACGGCGCTGGGTGATTCGTCGCAAAGCTGAAGTTGTTGCGGCTGTCAGAGGTGGATTGTTAAGTCTTGACGAAGCGTGCCACCGTTATACTTTGACCGTAGAAGAATTTCTTTCATGGCAAAGTTTAATCGATGAACACGGTTTAGCGGGATTACGAACGACCAAGATTCAACACTACAGGCATTAAGTTGCCATTGATTAATAACATAAAGCAATCTATAAAACAGCCAAACTTGATAAAAGTTTGGCTGTTTTATACTATATCCAAAAGATAAACCTGAAAGAATGGATTTTTCAATAATTGCTTTTATCATCCAGCCATTAAATTAGCCAACCATTGAATTAGATTGAATCAAAATATCCTTATCATCCGCAGCAATCTTCTTTTCTCGTGCTTCCAAAAGCTGTGCACGTTGCAGCTCTGTATTAGCTTCATGGAGAGCAATTTCAGCATTTGTTTTTTGAAGTTCTAAATCACGAATTGAATTGATCAGATTATCACGTCTTTGCCGCGCTGCACGCGCAAAAGCAGAATAAGCAAAATGGTGAACATCATTGTTTCCAGATTTACGTTCTTCATGAGTAATCTGTGCTTCCAACTCTAACACCATTCGTTCAAATTCTGCGATCATCATCTCAAGCTGTGCAATTTCACGGCGCTTTCCACGCACTTGAAACATCCTCAATCGCACCATATTTTCTCGTGGCTTCATACTCACTACTCCTTGATTGCGCCAACTCAAAACTCGCATTCACACCCAATAAATATCTTTTAGTTATATATCTATCCGACAAAAACAGTCTATTAACTTGAAATTATAATAATTTTTGCCTTGCATTAAAGCATCTGAAAATACAATCTGCTTTAAAGAGCAATAACTATTTCTTTAACTTTTCCCCCATTATAAACTGAAGAGGTTTAAAGCTCAGTAAATAAACACTGAAATTGTAAAAAAGTAATTTATAAAGCTCTTTTACAAATTTTTTTAAGTTAAAGTTTATAGAAAAAGCCCTCCTTTTTTATTATGTTAAAAAATATAGGATTTTTCTAAAATAATTTTGTAGCCTCTTTCAAAAATAAAAATATTTTGTTAACCACTATCATGGATAGTGGGGAATTTAGTAGTGATTGTTACGCGTACTACTGAAATGTTCATAAACGCTTTGTTATAAGTGTTTGATTTAATGAATTGTTTTTATAACAGTGGTTTTGCTAACTGATATAAAATAGAAATGCTCCTTATGATTCGTGAAGGAGCAAAGTGAGGGATCTAAAATGCGCGTATTATTAATTGAAGATGATAGAGCAGTTACTCAAAGCATTGAGTTGATGTTAAAGTCGGCTAACTTTAATGTTTATATCACTGATCTGGGTGAAGAAGGTATCGATTTAGGAAAACTCTATGATTATGATATCATTTTGCTTGATCTGAATTTGCCTGACATGTCAGGGTATGATGTCTTGCGGACTCTAAGGTTAGCAAAAATAAAAACTCCTGTCTTAATCCTTTCTGGTATGAATGCCATTGAAGACAAGGTTCGTGGTTTTGGCTTTGGAGCAGACGACTATATGACGAAGCCTTTTCATAAAGATGAGCTCATTGCACGTATCCATGCAGTTGTTCGTCGTTCAAAAGGACATGCACAATCGGTTATTGTTACCGGAGATCTCACCGTTAACCTTGACACAAAAACTGTCGAAGTTGCAGGGCGCCCTGTTCATTTAACCGGTAAAGAGTACCAAATGTTAGAGCTTCTCTCTTTACGCAAAGGTACCACCCTTACCAAGGAAATGTTTCTCAATCATCTCTATGGTGGAATGGATGAACCAGAACTAAAGATTATCGATGTTTTTATCTGTAAATTGCGGAAAAAATTGGAAGCAGTCTCTTCTAGTGTAAATTACATTGATACAGTTTGGGGACGTGGTTATGTATTACGTGATCCAGTTGAAGAGAACGTACGAAAAACCGCTTAAGCAGTGAACATGCACATTGTAAAATCTCGGAGTGTAGCGGGCCGAGATTTTTTCCCGAGATCTTTTCTCTGTTAAAAATAGAAAACTCGCACACCAAAAATCTCATATAGAAAGCGCTTAAAGCTTAAGAAGTAACCACACCAAATTTACACATATAACCTTATCGCTCATAAATTCAATCGAAGCCACTTTTCCCAACACAGCTTAAGCGCTTCTCTCTTATTCAAAGCTTTTTTATACTTTCTAAAACAATACAACCATCACTTTCATCAATATTTATTTTCATCTCTGTCATCTGAGCAAGTAACATTGTGTAATAAAATTGGATGACATGTGCATCAACAAGCTCTTCTTGAACTTCTCCACGGAATAACGCAAGAAAATGAGGGGGTATACGGAGAGTTCTACCGAAAACCTCAAATCGAAAAGAACGTTTATTTTCTTCTTGCAAAATCATAACAACAATTTCACCACCACGAGAAACTGTTGCATTTGCAATCAATAATAAATTAAGCAAAAGTTTAACTTCATCTTTTTCTAACAATAAAGAAGAAGCTTGCCATTTTAAAGTTGCTTTTTCTTCTTTCATATATTGTTGAGCAACCTGCTCTGCAGCCCGTGTATCTATTTGTCCTCCACTTGCACCAGCAAAACCAAAAGCCAATCGCGCAAATTGTAGACGTGCAGCAGCACTTGCAACGGATAAACGCACCAATTGTAAAGCATCTTCTTCAGCTCCTCCTTCATCATAAAGCTCCATTGCATTTTGAATAGCCCCCACAGGTGAAATCAAATCATGGCAAATACGACTACAAAGCAAAGCAGCAAGATCCATAGGCTTCAAAGAAATATCTAACGTCATAATGATTGAAAACTCCTAGATTCAAAAAAACAAACTTTATTTTAAAGAAAAACTCTTAACATCTGATGCATAATAGGAAATATTAACAATCATGCTAAAAAAATCAGAAATAATTTCAAGAATTTAAATAACCTTATATCTTATTTTTTATTTGAATAGAATGAAAATTCTAATATTATCTTTTTGTTTATCACTAATAAAAGGAGAAAACTCCATGGCTCTCTCTCTGCTCAAATACTGGTACAAAAATATTATATCTTTAATCTTCCTTTTATTCATCACCATAAACACTACACAAGCTCGACTAAAACCAATAGAGCAAAACGAACCTCATTATTCACTCCAAGAAATTATTGATTCTGGTCATATTTTTTTTTGGAAAAACAGCCAGTGGTCTGGCTGTTGCAATTCAAAATATTTTTTCAAAATACGGTTATCCCAATGCCTATATTTTAGGAGAAGAAGCTTCTGGTGCCTTTTTTGCTGGATTAACCTATGGCGAAGGAATGGTTTTTACCAAAAGCTATGGTCAACATAAAGTTTTTTGGCAAGGTCCCTCAGTAGGATGGGATTTTGGCGGCCAAGGCTCCCGTTTAATGATCTTAGTTTACAATCTTAATGGCATAAATAATTTATGGAGACGCTATGGTGGTATTTCAGGTTCGGCCTATTTAATTGCAGGTGTTGGTTTTCATGTCCTAAAATACCACAATACCTTGTTAATCCCAATACGTACAGGAGTCGGCGCACGCCTTGGTATCAATATAGGATATTTAAAATTAACACATAGACCGACATGGAATCCGTTTTAAACGGTTTCTTATTTGAAAAGGGGTATTATGCTTATTCAATCATTTCTTTTTTTATACTTGGAGTTGCTTTCACTTCCTGGTTACTGGTGCTTTTATCTCCTTTTATTTGGCGTAAAGCCGTTCATTTTGCGTATAAAGATGTTTGTGCGAAAATGCCATTATCACTCGCGGAAATAGAAGCAAATCACGATTTTCTTCGTGCACAACATGCTGTAGAATTAGCAAACAACCAACAAAAGTACGAATTTTTGCAAAAAAAATATGTCCAACAAAAAATACAACTGAGCCAAGTAACAGAACAATTTTATCGGCTATGCCTCCCCACAAAAGATACTCTCACCAAAGAAGCGATAGCAATCAAACAAAATATCGCCACACTATACACTTCCAAAGGAAAGACAAATGATGCGTGAAAAAGTCGCACACTATCAGCAACGCTTACAAAAAATCCAAACTCATGAGCTGGACACGACCGCCAACCACCAATTGCTAGAAGAACTCCGAGAAGAAACAAAAGAACTTGCAGCAACATTGGCAGCTCAAATAGCGCTACAAGAGGGGAATACATCACCCATCAACACATTGATTCAAAAATCCAAAAGCAAAAATGACCTAGCATCACGTATTCGCCAAAAAATAACTTTTCTCTCCAAAAGCCCTGTTAAATAAGTTATCTTTTAAAACACCTTAAATGAAGAGTAAAATCAACAAAGGTTCATTGTAACTTTCATAACCCAAATCCTTTTTACTAAACGTGACTTTTTTGCTAAGCTAAAGGACAAAGTTTCTTAGCCCATACCGTTCTGTTAAAAAATATCTTCTTGTCTAGAAGCTTCACTTTCTAATCATATCACCGCTCTAAAGGACAACATTTCATAGGTCCTAGAAAGGAAATAATACCAAAACATTGGCCACACACTCTAACAAAAAATACCTTCTAAGATGGATCACCAATAAAGCTTTGACCATAATTTTAAGGATAAAAACACGCTCTCAAGAGTGATAAAAATCTCTTATTTTTTTGATAATCATATCCTGATCCGTTTGTGTCAAGTAAGGATGCATTGGTAAACTTAAAACACACTCTCCTAAAGACTCTGAAACAGAAAGGGAATCTTTTACATAAGGGAAGTGTTTATAAGCTGGCTGTTGATGTAAAGGAGTTTTATAATAAATCATTGTAGGGATAGAATTTTTTTGTAAAAAATCTTTTAATTTATCCCGTTCTTTTACCTTAATCGTATATTGTGCATAAGCAGAACGAATATTTTCTCCTATTTCTGGAACTGTAACAATATCTCTTAAGCCATTGGAATAGCGTTGAGCAATTTCTACACGCTTTTCCATTTCATCTTCAAAAATCGCAAACTTTTCTAGTAAAATTGCAGCCTGAATGCTATCTAGGCGCGAATTCATACCAATACGTACATTGTCATATTGCGTTTCACCTTTACCATGAAACAAAATAGAGCGTAAAAGTTCTGCAAAATGATCATCATTGGTCATCATAGCGCCTCCATCACCATAACATCCTAATGGTTTTGCAGGATAAAAACTTGTAGCAGCCACATCACCAAAAGCACCACACATAGTATTATCGCTTCTCCCCCCCATAGATTGAGCAGCATCTTCAATTACAAAAAGATTTTCCTTTGCAGCCACTTGAGCAATTTGCACATAGTCAGCAGAAAGCCCAAATAAATCAACGGCAATAATAGCCTTTGGCTTTAGACGTCCCTCTTTTTTTACCATTTCGATAGCGTGAGAAAGTTTTTCAACATCAATATTGAATGTATCAGGTAAAACATCGACAAAAACAGGTTCAGCCCCCACCAAAGCAACCACTTCAGCCGTTGCTGAAAATGTAAAACTAGGACAAAAAACAGCATCCCCTAGACCAATATTTTTAGCCATAAGAGGCATCTTCAAAGCATCTGTTCCATTAGCACATGCAATCACATGTTTAACGCCAAGATATTCTGCCAATTTCTCTTCAAATTCTGTTACTTTTGGCCCCAAAATATACTTACCACTAGCGACTACATGCGCAATTGCAGAATTAATTTTATCTTCAATACGCGCACGCTGCGCCCCAAGGTCGATGAATTGCATATTAACTCCATTGATCATCACAAGAATGCAAAAGCGCTACCTATCTCTTTTATCTATCATAATTGACATCAGCAGCTGTTAAAATCCGTAAAACAGCAACAGCATCATCACCATTTGTACGAGGTGATTGACGCGTTTCAATACAATGAAGGAAATGCCGTAATTCGCAAGTAAGCGGCAAATCTTCACAAACATCAATGTAATTCAGCTCATCCATGCTAAAAGCCCACTCTTGATTTTCTTTCCAAACGGCAAAATGGTGCATTGCCAATTTACGACTCCACGGTTCCATATCATCAAAAACGAGTATAGCCTTTGTTCCAACAACAGTTAAACGCCTCTCACGATAAGAACTCAAGCGTGAAGTAAAAAGATGACTACGCACACCATTTGGAAAAATCATATGAATATGAGAAAAATCAGAAATCTGATCAACGACAGCAGCCCCCTCACCGCGAATTTCGGAAGGTTCACATCCTGTCAACGCCAAAATCATTGAAAGATCATGAGGGGCAAGATCCCATAAAGCATCACTGTGTGTGTGAAATTTTCCAAAGCCTAATCTATGAGAATAAATATATCGCACATCTCCCACATCTCCGTTTTTCACCAATTCACACATTTTTTCAAAAGCTGGATGAAAACGCAAAATATGGCCCACCATAAAAACTCGCTCATAGGCCTCAGCCTCCTGAACTTGGCGTTTAGCATCAGAAACATTCAAGGCTATTGGTTTTTCCACCAAAACATCTTTACCATTTTTAACAGCACGGAGCACATTTTGCGTATGCAATTGTGGCGGCAACGCTAATACCAGCGCATCAATATCTCGATGAGTAAAAAGATCATCTGGTGTAACAACCTCTACACCATACAGTGTTGCAAAACTAGCAGCACGATCATTATCAATATCAGAAACTGCTGCTAAAGCCCCGAGAGAGTGGAGTGTCCGTATATGATTTTCACCCCAATGACCGCATCCTAAAACCGCTACACGTGGCACCATTTTCATGCCTTACCTTACTTTATCATATGAAAATTACACTTTTACATATCGAGGATAAAATAGAATGACAAGAGAAAAGCTTAAAAACGATGCTTGACATCTTACTATTCTACCCCTTATATCCGCAAAAGATGTAATTATTGACAATTATGATTGCTTATTTTGGCGGAGTAGCTCAGTAGGTTAGAGCAGAGGAATCATAATCCTTGTGTCGGGGGTTCAAATCCCTCCTCCGCTACCATTACTTTTTTATTGTGTGTGTAGTTTGCCAGCAGTGTAGCTGTAGCTTGCCAGCAGGTTTTGTGTAGCTTGCCAGCAGGTTTTGTATAATTTGCCACTAGGTTTTGTACCAATTTATTTTTTTTCAAAGAGTTTTTAAGGTGTTCTCAAAGGGTCTTCAAAGACCTTTCAAAGATCATTTAAAGCCTCTTTTTCTTTT